>JAQWQH010000091.1 GCA_029244805.1 Flavobacteriales bacterium | reverse complement strand
CAAAGAAGGTGCAGAATTAAAAATTCAAGTTCCTTCTTATCGAGTAGATGTTTTAAGAGAGGTAGATGTCGCTGAGGAAGTATTGAGGATTTATGGCTTCAACAATGTTCCTATTCCCGAAAAACTTAACAGTTCTATTACCAGTCGACCAAAAGTTGATAAGGAAAAAATGCAGAACATGGTGAGCGACATGCTAATTTCGTTTGGATTAAACGAAGCCATGTCAAATTCCTTGACAAAAGAAAGTTATGTTGATTTAGCGAACACCACAAATATTCAAGCCGAATTTAATGTAGCAATGCTAAATCCTTTAAGTAGTGATTTAAGTGTATTGCGGCAATCATTATTGTTTAATGGCTTGGAAGCTTTGCGATTGAATCAAAACCATGGAAGTGATTCGGTTAAACTATTTGAGTTTGGAAAAGTTTATCAAAAATTTCCTACCGGATTTTCAGAAAGTAGTCAGTTAGGGCTATTTCTAACCGGCAGAAAGACAAAAGAATTATGGAATGGAAGCGCAAATGACGTTTCATTTTTCACATTAAAGGGAATGGTAGAAACTTTATTGAATAAGATTGGCGGAGGAAAACATAAGGCTTCGGTAACGAAAAACGACTTATTGGAAGATGGCCTTTCCTACAAGATAGGAAAAAAGAAGGTAGTCGATTTTGGTTGGATTAGAACTGATCTTAAAAAACATTTCGGACTTAACGAAGATGTTTTTTATGCCGAATTCAATTGGGATTCTTTGTTGAATATTGCTGCCAATACGTTGGTAAAATTTAAGGAGTTAGAGAAATTTCCAGGTGTAAAAAGAGACTTGTCTCTGTTGTTAAATGAGAAAATAAAATTTTCTGAAATTGTCTCAATAGCGAAAAGTTGTAATAGTGAATTGCTAAAAGAGGTTAGCCTTTTTGACGTCTACAAGGGAAAGAATATGGAGAAAGGGAAAAAGTCTTATGCCGTTCGCTTTGCTTTACAAGACAAAAACAAAACGCTCCAGGATAAAGAAATTGACGGTGTAATGAGTAAAATTCAGCTATCTCTGACAGAAAAACTAGAGGCTGAACTTCGATAGATATGAGAATTAAAGATTGGACTCCTCTGTATCTTTTTGGATATACTCTAGTAACTATAGGGGCACGAACATTTTACAAAAAACATCAAGTTGTTGGATTAGAGAATATTCCAAAAAACAAACCTATTCTCTTTGCAGCTAATCACCAAAATGCTTTTTTGGACCCTACACTAATTGGAATCCAATTAAACAAACCATTGTACTATATGGTTCGCGCAGATATTTTTAAAAAAAAATCTGTAGCAAAATTGTTATGGTCCATAAATATGATGCCCATATATAGGCAAAGAGATGGAGGGAATACTGTTCAAAAAAATGAGGCTGTTTTTGACAAGTGTTTTGACTTGTTAAATGAGAAAAAACCCATCTTAATCTTTGCAGAAGGAAATCAAGGAAAGCAAAAAAAGTTAAGACCGCTTCAAAAAGGGGTTTTCAGAATGGGTTTAGGTGCAGAAAACAAATACAAAGGCTTGGATGTGCATATTGTTCCTGTTGGGCTATACTATAGCGACACTATCAATATGGGGGCCAAAATGCTTATTAATTTTGGAAAGCCAATCAAAATTCAAGATTATACAGAAGCCTTTAAAGTTGAAGACGGAACTACACTTAACAATATGAAAAATAAGTTAAGTCGCAGCATGAGTGACTTAATGATTGATATTCAAAACAACGAATATTACGATACAATTCATGAAATAATGTTTGATTATAGTGAAGAAATTAACCAGCATGAAAATCGAAAAGGAAGTGAAATAATAGATGAATTTAATTGTCAAAAAGGGTATATCTCGAAGATAGAAAGCTGGATAAAAAACAATCCAGAAGAAGCGGAACTACTAAAACAAAGTAGAGAAAGCTTTACGAATGGAATTCAAAAGCTAAACCTGAAAGCTTGGTTATTTAGAAAAGAAAAACAAAGCATATTACTTCCTATTTTGTTTTTAATCTTAGGAGCACCGTTGCATATTTATGGTGTGCTTAATAATTACTTACCTTATCGATTGCCAGCAATTTTTGTCGATAAAAAAGTTAAGGATATACATTTTCACAGTTCGATTAAAATGGCCTTGGGAGTTCTTCTATTTTGGCTGTTTTGGGGAATTCAAATTGGATTAGTAGCAATTTTCACTAGCCATTATATTTGGTTATACTACTTTGGATCATTAATAATTTCTGCATTATTTAGTTATTATTACTGGATTACTCTTCTTAAAACAAAAGGGAAAATAATGTATAACAAGCTCTCGAAAAACAGTGATGGAAGGTTTTTAATTCTCAAAGAGATACACGCTGAAATAAAAAGTGTTTTAGATAAATTATATGAAATCTAGATTACCCACCAAAAAGCTGTGTAGCAAATACCCTTGGCAAATCATCCGTTGCGTATGGGTTTTTCTTTATTGCCACTCCAACACCTAAGTGCGTGTAGGCTTTGCTCAAAATATTTGCTTTGTGTCCTGGAGATTTCATCCAAGAATCAACCATCTTAACTGCAAGTTCTTCATACGTTAGCTCCCTAACTATTTCCCCATTCTTGTGGTGGTAAAAAACATAAACGCCATTTTCTAGTTCCGAATCATACACACTATTATCTTTATAGTCAAGAGCAATTTCTTCCAAGATATTTTCTCCTACCACTGTGTACTTGGCTTTAAACTTTTCCGCTCTATCAAAAGGTGTTTTATACTTTTTGTTCTTTCTGTTTATGTGACTAAAAAACCCTTTTGCTTCCATTTCTGTCGAATGAAAAGAAGCTCCTTTTTCAAGGTTTTTACCGTATTTAAACTGCCTTTTTTTTGGTCGTTCCAAATTCGTTGCATGGAATATTGCAGCCTGAAGCAATTCCATATTTAAGGATTCTAATTTAGCTGTGTCTTTTGCCAAGCCTGTTTCGAAAAATTTCATTGAACTTGTTGAATAATAATTTTGCGCTGGACAGCTAAATGATGCTAAAAACATAAAAATATATACGCTGTATTTCATGCGCTATTCTACTCAAATCTCAAAACTTTGTTTCAGATAGATTTTTTTGCTTAGAAATTAACTTTGTTTTTATTTGGGTTTATTCTATATTTCGTGCCACTAAGCACTTTATTATGAAAACTTTATCTACTTTATTTGTCTTTTTTGTTGTTGCATCTCAAATGAATGCCCAGACGCTAACAGCCCCTGTTGCGCAAGCAGTTTATGGAGGAACAGTTGGCGATATAGAAACTTGGTCATTTGATACAGACTCCGTTTATGTGGTCGTGAGTACAGAAAGTCCTAATTCCATTTTTTTCTCTAAAGCTTACAGAGGAGGGGGAATAGGTAGTTTAACAAATTTAGATTGGACAGCTCTTCCAAGCGCTGATATTGACGATGGTTATGGTGATGGGGTTGGTAATATTGAAATTCATGAAACAAGTAATTCTATCTTTTTTTTACATCAAAGCTATGTTTATCAGACAGATTTCACCTCATCATCTGCGGTGGCAGTGGATAGCATGGTTAAGGAATTTTTAATTGTAGGGGATACAATGTTTTTGTTAAAAAACAGCCCTTTACCGAGTGGTTTTGATACACTTGAATTTGGCGCTATTAGTTCAGTTGGAAATTATGTATCAACCAACGGATTATCTTTGCTAAAGACATACTTTGACCCTCCTCAAATGCTTGTTAACTCTTCTACTGATAAGTTATGTCTTTTTGAAAGGGGGGCTAGTCCACACATGTTATCATTTGATGACCCTATAAACCTTATGACTAATTCGACTCCCATACTGTCTTTTTTAAACCCCGCTCCTTCAGTAGCAAACATTGAATGGCAGACATATGGTTTTGCAGACAATGGCACATGGTATGTAGCAGGGCAGCCGCCACTTGGTAACCCTAGTTCGGCAAATAGGCACATTGCCTGGAGTAATACCAATGGGGCTTCTTGGGCTGATGCACCTATTAACACTCCTGGACTCGTTGGAGGAGTAGTTGGGAGTAACCTAATTATTGACGATCTTGCTACTGAAAGAAATCTTTTTCTTGGCAACGCTGTTCTAAAAGACACTAGCTTTATGAGTGATTGGGTTAATCCAGGAAGCCAATACATAGGCGACTATAATCGAGCAAATGATGGTGTTACAAAAGCCGATCACATTATAAATGATTTAAAATATCATTCTACCAATGTAGGGATGGGTTATTCAACTTTCCAATCGGATTCAATTTTTGGATGGAATACAGGTCTAGAGGCAGTTCAAGTAAACGATATTGATATGAACTCTGGGTTTACAAAAGGCTGGGTTGCTTCGAAATCTGGAATCAGAAGTGTAATGGACTATAATACACCTTCCGAGACCTGGAGCTCGACTATTTTTCCAAATGGTGATGGAGCCCCTTATAAAGCGATCGGGATGGATCCTAATAACGATAATGTAATTTATGCAGGCAATCAAAGAATTTATAAAACATCTAATTCTGGAACACTATGGAGTCAGGTATTTTCTCCGGAAAATGCTCCTTATAATTTTAGTCCAATAAACTCTCATTGTACTTCAATAGAAGTTTCCCCAGATAACTCTTCTGTTATAGTTGCGGGGTTTACCGGTAAATACGGAGACAAAGGTGGTTGTTTTTATAGTTTAGATGCGGGTGCATCATGGAACCAATTACTACTTATCTCAAGTGTGAACGGCCAAGATGTTAATGTTCTTGATATTGAATTTACACTGGAAAACAGCAATGTAGTAGCTTATATAGGTTTAGAATCAGACCCTATTACCTCAGGAGCATATGGTTTATTTCGTGCTGAATTAATTACCGGCGTTTGGTCTCTTGCAAGAGATGGATCTTATGGAGCAACCGATGGCGTGGTGGACATTCAAATCAACAACACCCGAGATACACTTGTTTTCTTGAATACAGATCCTGGCCTCCTACCTGTCAACAATGTTCAGATTAAGGATTTAGCATCCGGTACATGGAGTTCCTATTTCGGTCCTTGGGCAGGTGGTTATGGAAGTGCAATCACACTTGGCGAGGGGTATATCTTTATGGCAATAAATGAGGAAATACATACTATCCCTGTAGACTTTTCTAATCCATGGAATGTAGCCTATAATTATCCTGTCGGAACGTATATTAACGTTCTTTTTTATGATGACCTTTTGGTTGGAACCGGCACTGGTTTGTATGCGCATAGTTTAGATTTATCAACAATCAACATCGTTGAATCGAATTATCAGAAGCTAAGCATCTATCCTAATCCTGTATCCGACGTTTTGTATTTGTCAAACAATATGATGTTCAAGGTCTACAACCTTCTCGGAGAAATAGTTTATCAAACAGACAAGCCAGAAGCGCGTTTTTTAACCAAACAAATAAATCCGGGGACTTATATCATTGTAGACTCTGATGGAAATTGGAATAAGTTTATTGTCCAATAATATAGATAAGAAGTAAATGTCAGCCAGATGGTTTAGCTATGTATTCTAATGGCTGCAGATCTTTTCACGAATTAACCAATAGTCAGTAATAGAATAAAAAAACTTAGAGAGCTGATTTAAACTGTTTTAAGAACCGTAAATCATTTTCGAAAAAATGGCGTAAATCGTTTACTTGATACTTAAGCATGGCTATTCTTTCGATTCCCATTCCAAATGCAAACCCAGAATATAAAGAACTATCAATACCGCAGTTTTCGAGAACGTTTGGATCAACCATTCCACACCCCATAATCTCAAGATATCCCGTATTTTTACAAACATTGCATCCTTTTCCAGAACATATTTGGCAGGACACATCTACCTCAGCACTTGGCTCAGTGAAGGGAAAATAAGACGGTCGCAGTCTAATTTCAGTTTCTTCCCCAAATATTTCCTTCGCAAAATAAAGTAGTGTTTGCTTTAAATCCGCAAATGAAACATCTTTATCAATATATAAGCCTTCTACTTGATGAAATATACAATGCGCCCTCGCAGATATAGCTTCATTTCTAAATACTCTTCCGGGAGAAATAGTTCGAATTGGAGGCTTTGAAGACTCCATTACTCTTACTTGAACGGAAGAAGTGTGCGTTCGAAGAGCAATATCTTTATCAATAAAAAAAGTGTCCTGCATATCTCTTGCAGGATGTTCTTCCGGAAAATTTAAAGCCGTAAAATTATGAAAGTCATCTTCTATTTCAGGGCCTTCAGATATTGAAAACCCAATTCTTGTAAAAACATCTAGTATGTCTTTGCGAACAACAGACAATGGATGCCTTGCGCCAATTTCAAAAGGCTCTCCAGACATGCTTAAATCAAGATTTCCTTTGGTAGATTCAGAATCGCCAGCACCTGCTTTTAGAGCAACAATCTTTTCTTGTGTGGTTTTCTTTAATTTATTAATTTTTTGTCCAAATTCCTTTTTCTGTTCAACAGGAACATTGCGAAATTCCGCTAATAAATCGGTTATTAATCCTTTTTTTCCAAGCATTTTTATTCTAAACGCTTCGATTTCATTTGGGTCGGAAGAGTTAAATGAATTAACCTCATCCATTATTGGATCGACCTTGCTCAACATGTATCCTTTTATTTAATTATTTCCATGGACAAGACAACCACATCCTCCAGAGGTCTATCTCCAGGTGCAGTAGCTGTTTTTCCAATCTCGTTTATTACCTCCATCCCACTCACTACTTCTCCAAAAACAGTATATGCATTATCTAAAAATGGAGTACCACCTATTGTGGAGTAATCTTTTGACTGTTCTTCTGTAAATTTAAAGGGAACAAAGTCCGCCAAAGCTAGGGGTTTTATTTCCTCAGCCAAAATATTGATTGCCGCTTCTGCTTCTGCTCTTTTGGCAGCGTCTTTACCTATCGCTTGAGCTTCTTGAAGTCGAACCATATAAGCTGCATTTTCTGGAGCTTTTATAAACGCCTGCATCAATCCATTTTCTTTTTGTCTATTTTGCTGGACTTCCATTTGTTCCAATTCCTCTTTTTGATAGGTCTTACCTGTTACAATATAAAACTGAGAACCACTTGATCTTTTTTCGGGATTAACATTATCTCCTTGTCTTGCAGCACACAACGCCCCTTTTTTGTGATACAGATTATTCTGAATTTCTGCGACTATTGTATATCCTGGACCTCCCTCTCCCAAGGCAACTCCGGCAGCAGCTCCTCGAGAATTAGGATCTCCTCCTTGAATCATAAAATCTTTAATAACCCTATGGAAAAGGGTACTGTCATAAAAATTTTCATTTACCAATTTGATAAAATTTTCCTTGTGCTTCGGCGTTTCATTGTACAGTATAATTTCTACGTTACCTTGTGAAGTCTTTATCATAACCTTGGTCATTTTTTTATTTTCTGGCTCTAATCTATCAATTTCTGAAAAACCTTTTTGCAGATTATTCGTAACCTCCTTTGACTCCGCAGAACCACCACAAGCTGCTAAAAATGGAATCACTATTGCAAGAATCGCTATGTTTAATCTATTAATTTGAATCATATATTTTATTTTAATAACTTTGCTAGCCTACAAAGTAAATGAATTTGTAGAACTATCTGAGATAAAAGCACATCATACTATGAAAAATTCTTTTAAAATCGTTCTTCTATTTACATTTATAATGACCCTAGTCTTTTCCCTCACTAGTTGCTACAAGAAAAAAGATACAATTGCTAACGTAACCTTATTGAATGTAAACGATGAGCCAATTGTTGGAAAAGAGGTTCGGCTTTTTTACGATGTTAATGCTGATTCAGCTAGAATTGATGAAGTTTCAACTACCGGTGGTGGTGGCACAGCAACCTTTAACTTCAATGAGCTATATCAATCTGGGCAAGCGGGTTTTGCAGTTTTGGATATTTATGTTCAAGGTGTTATTGTTGGAATCATTAAGGTTGAAGAAGAAAAAACTACAGCTGAGACCATAATTCTTTAAAATTGTTCATTAAAATATTCTATGATAGCTTCTTTCATCATAGAATCTTGCTCCTTATCATTAAGATTCGGAAGTTTTTTTATGTTTTCATAATGAGGCCATCCGTCTTCATCTCTTCCCAAAAACTCATAATATCCTGCCGGCTCTAGCACAGAGCAAACAGCAACATGCATCACATCTACTTTTTTATCTTTCGATAGCTTCTGAAAACCTTTATTTAATTCTTGAACGCCTATCATAAATAGTATGGACTGCATATCCAATATCTCACCAAAATGTTTCGAAACTTTTTCAACTGTTTCTCGCCAATTTTTTTCCAACTCAAAATTCATACGGCAAAAGTAGGGATAATTCATCCACAGCGGAAAAATTAAATTTATATTGCGCCTTAAAACAAAAAACCATGTATAATAATATTCTCTCAGAGTCCAAGGGCGCAATTCATAAAATAAGCATTAATCGTCCAAATCAGATGAACGCTTTAAATAAAGAAACAATTGATGAATTAGGACAAGCGCTTCAATCGGCGGAAGAAAGCAATGAAATAAAAGTTATAATCCTTACCGGCTCTGGAGAAAAAGCTTTTGTAGCTGGTGCAGACATAAAAGAATTTGCAGATTTTTCTATTGAAGAAGGAAAATTACTTTCTGCGCAGGGACATCAAAAACTTTTTAATTTGGTTGAAAACCTTTCTACTCCAGTAATTGCTGCTGTAAACGGATATGCCCTGGGAGGCGGTTTAGAATTAGCTATGGCATCTCATATTAGAATCGCTTCTGACAATGCTAAACTAGGGCTCCCTGAAGTTTCTTTGGGTGTTATTCCAGGCTACGGGGGAACGCAAAGGCTTGCTCAACTTGTTGGAAAAGGTAAAGCATTTGAACTAATAATGTCTGCTGGAATGATGTCTGCGACAGATGCTGGAAAATGGGGGCTTGTCAACCAAGTGGTTACATTAGATGAGTTAATGCCCACCTGTGAAAAACTTGCAGGGAAGATTGCACGCAATTCTCCTAGAGCAATATCCAGTGCTATTATCTCAGTAAACGCATTATATAAAGAAGGTGTTGACGGTTACAAGACTGAAATATCGGAGTTTGGAAAATGCTTTGGAACCGAAGACTTTAAAGAGGGAACAACTGCTTTTCTGGAAAAAAGAAAACCTGAATTTACGGGGAAATAGTTTTTTTCGGTTTTAACATTAATTATAGCTTTCAAGAAAATAATAGGCAACAATCAATGTTCTAACTCTAACTAGATAACATGTTAATAATATAGTGTTAACAGTTCTAGACATCAGACTTCATTAGAACAATAGATATTTGTTTCTTTGAGGGTTAGAACAATGAGTACCATAAAAAAATTAGCTGGGCAAACAATTATCTACGGCGCAAGCAGTATGATTGGAAGGTTCCTTAACTTTTTATTAACACCTATTTACACCTTTTCTGCCATTTTTACGGCAGAGCAATTCGGCATCATCACAGAAATGTATGCTTATGTGGCGTTTCTTGTGGTTTTCTTAACCTACGGGATGGAAACCGCTTTTTTTAGGTACTCTACATTAAATAAAAAAGAAGGTGAAAAAGTATATGCAAATGCTCTTTATTCCCTAACTAGCACAACAGCTATTTTCGTCCTATTTACAATTATTTTTTCTCAGAATATTGCAGATTGGATGCACTATCCAGATCACTCAGAATACATTGTGTGGTTTGCAATTATTGTAGGGCTTGATGCTTTGGGCGCTGTTCCACTGGCAAAACTGAGGCAGCAAGGCAGAGCAAAAAAGTTCGCCGTAATTCAATTTGCCAATGTAGGAACAAATATTCTATTAAATCTATTTTACATTGCTTTAATCTACAGCACCCATTTAATAGAAAATGGCGGTGTTGAGTTGAGCAGTTTTGATTGGTTAGTCAATGTTGTATACAATACTGACACCGGCGAACTAAATGGATTTTTCAACTTAGTTTATGATCCAAAAACGGGTGTAGGATATGTGTTTATCGCTAACCTAATTGCAAGTGTTGTCAAGTTTTTATTGCTTACTCCAATAATGAATTTTAAAGGAAAGTTTGACTGGAAGCTACTTAAGCACATGTGGTGGTATGCTTTCCCCATGTTATTCGTTGGTTTAGCCGGAATTGTAAACGAAACCCTTGATAGGAGCATGCTCAAAAGAATGCAAACCGCTCAGTTTATGGAAAGTGGCCAATCTTTAACCGAGGCCACTGAAAACGCATTAATTCAGCTTGGTATATACGGTGCGAATTATAAAATAACAATGTTTATTTCTATGTTTATTCAAGCCTTCAGATATGCTGCCGAACCCTTTTTCTTTAATCAGGAAAATGAAAAAAACTCGAAACATATTATTGCTAAGGTAATGACCTATTTCGTTATTGTAGTAACTGTAATGTTTTTAAGTTTAGATCTCTTTTTGCCTATTTTGAAATATTTTACGCCTAATCCAACATACTGGATAGGTTTAAAAGTAGTTCCTGTTTTACTCTTAGCCAATGTCTTTTTAGGAATTTTCGTAAACCTTTCTATCTGGTATAAACTTTCGCAGAAAACGAATTACGGGGCTTACATTTCCATTTTGGGAGCAACTATAACCATCACTATCAATTTTGTGTTTATTCCCGTTTATGGATATGTAGCTTCAGCCTGGGCTACGCTAGCTTGCTATGGAACAATGATGATTGTTTCTTATTTCTTAGGAAAAAAACACTATCCCATTCCATATAATTTAAAAAAGATTGGGATCTACCTTAGCCTTGGAGCTGGGCTGTTTCTGGTAAAAATTCCTTTTGAGCCATATACTAGTTATTCGTGGTATGTTTATTTATACCACTTTTCATTAATCATGATTTTTATTACAATGGCGTATTTTTTAGAAAAACCCGCAAAAAAAGAGGTACTTTCACAACCTTAATTTTATATATGAAAATTGAATTAATAAATAAATCAAAACACGCTACACCCACCTATTCCACAAAGCATTCTGCTGGATTAGATTTAAGAGCAAATCTAGACGATGCCGTTATTTTAAAGCCACTTGAAAGAGCTTTAATCAAAACAGGACTGTATATCGCTTTGCCTGAAGGAGCAGAGGCACAAGTGCGGCCAAGAAGCGGTTTAGCTTATAAAAATGGAATCACTGTTCTTAATTCACCAGGAACTATTGATGCGGATTATAGAGGTGAAATAGGAGTTATTCTTGTAAACATTTCCAATGAAAACTTTGTAGTTGAAGATGGTGAAAGGGTAGCACAATTAGTAATTGCCAAACACGAAGTTGCTGAATGGATAAACGTGGAAGATTTGTCAGAAACCAAGCGAGGTTCAGGAGGGTTTGGAAGTACAGGAGTTAAATAAAAAAACAAAAAAAATGAAGATTATAGTACCAATGGCAGGAAGGGGATCAAGGCTAAGACCTCACACATTAACAGTTCCGAAACCACTCGTTCCGGTTGCAGGAAAACCTATTGTTCAACGCTTGGTAGAAGACATTACGAAAGTCTGCGGAGAACCTGTGGATGAAATAGCATTCATCATTGGAGATTTTGGCCCTCAGGTGGAAAAACAGTTGATTAACGTTGCTGAAGGACTTGGAGCGAAAGGGACAGTATATCACCAAGAAGAAGCATTAGGCACTGCTCACGCTATATTGTGCGCTAAAGAATCATTGAAGGGAAATATCGTTGTTGCATTTGCAGACACTCTGTTTAAAGCTGACTTTACTCTAGACACTTCTGCAGATGGCATCATTTGGGTAAGTCAAATTGATGACCCAAGTGCTTTTGGTGTTGTAAAGCTCGATAGCAATAAGGTGATTACTGAGTTCGTAGAAAAGCCAGACACCTTTGTTTCTGATCTTGCAATAATTGGTATTTACTACTTTAAAGATGGTGCATTTCTGTCGGGTGAACTGCAATATTTAATAGACAATAACATTAAGGAAAAAGGAGAGTTTCAGCTTACCAATGCTTTGGAAAATATGAAACAAAAAGGAACAAAATTTAAAACTGGGGCCGTTCGAGAATGGCTAGATTGCGGGAATAAAAATGCAACTGTATATTCAAACCAGCGCGTTCTTGAATCTGAAAAAAATACGAACAATGTCTCTGAAAAAGCGAATATTGAGAACTCTGTAATTATTCAACCTTGCTATATTGGGGATAATGCAACTATAAAGAATTCCGTAATTGGGCCGCATGTTTCGATTGGTAACAACACAGATATAACAAACTGTATTATTCAGAATAGCATTATTCAAAACGATAGCGAATTAATGAGAGCAACTATTGCTGACAGTATGGTAGGTAACCATGCAACTTATAAAGGTGTAAATAGAGATTTAAGTATTGGGGACTATACTGAAATAAACGAATAAATTGAGTAAGCTACTCTTAATATTATTTTTTCTAATTGGTATCTATGGCTGCCATGCAAAAAAAAGCACGTTAGAAAAAGGGGGTAAAAGCTCTCTATCTGAAAAAAAGGAAATTGCTTTAAAGCAACTATTGATAAAAGCGACTACTGAAAAAGTGCTTGGAAATTATGAAGAGGCTGAAAAACTATACCTAGAGTGCTTAAAAATAGATTTAAAAAGTGCTGTAACCCATTTTGAATTGTCTGGGATTTATTTGTTTAATCATGCTGAAGAAAAGGCTATTGTACATGCGGAAAAAGCAGTTAAGTATAACCCAAACAACGGTTGGTACAAAACGAATCTAGCAGTCATCTATCAGGAGTCAAATTTATTTGAAAAGGCGCAAATTTTATACAAAGAATTAATAACACTATTTCCAGAAAGGAGTGAATACCAATTTACACTAGCGGAGGCTTATTTATATCAGGGAAAGATAAAAGAAGCGCTAGATGTTTATGATGCAATTGAACAAATATTAGGCCCATCAACCGATTTAATTGTGCACAAACATAAGTTGTATTTAAAATTGGGTGAACCAGAAAAAGCAATTGCTGAAATACAAAAATTGATTGATCAAAACCCCTCGAATATTTATTTTTATAGATTACTAGCGAATCTATACGAAAACGAGAGTTCTGATTCGAAGGCTTTAGAAATTTATAATAAAATTGTAAAAATTGATCCTACAAACGGCACTGTTCATTTGTCTTTGTACGAATATTATCGCTACCACGGAAATCAAGATAAAGCATTGTCTGAATTGATATTAGCGTTTGAAAACTCAACAGTTGATATTGACACAAAAATGCAAATCATGTTAGAGTTTTTTACGAATTCAGAAAGAAATGAAAAAGTCAAAACTCAAGCATATCGTTTAGCGAGAATCCTTATCGACGTTCACCCAAACGAAGCAAAAAGCTTCTCTATGTATGGAGATTTTTTATCTCGAGACGGGGAACTAAAAGAAGCCCTACAGATGTTTAAAAAAGCAGCAACCTTAAATAGTGGGAAATTTCCTATTTGGAGTCAAATTGTTTTTTTAGAATCAGATTTGAAAGAGTTTGATCTTTTGGAAAAAGATACGCGGGCCGCTATTGAAGTATTTCCTACCCATCCCACTTTTTACTTTTTCAACGGAATTGCTAATATTCAACTCCAAAACTATGATAAGGCAATCAAATCACTACTTTCCGGAAAGGAAATGGTTTTTGACAACGCTCAGCTACAAGCTGAATTCTATCAATATTTAGGCGATGCTTACCATGCTAAAAAAGAGCATCTAAAATCCGACGAAAGCTATGACAAATCATTAGAATTTAATCCATACAACCCATATGTTTTAAATAATTACAGTTATTACCTATCGCAGAGAAAGGAAAAATTAGCGCTAGCAGAAACCATGGCTAAGGAAGCCAACAACCAGGTTCCTGATAGTCCAAACTTTATAGATACATATGCTTGGGTGCTCTTTTTAAAAGGCAATTTTGCAGAGGCCGAAATATTGCTTAAAAAGGCGATTTCTCTGAGTGCTAACCCAAATGGCATTATTTTAGAGCATTTCGGAGATGTTTTGTTTAAGTTAAATAAAACAGAAGAGGCAATTATTTCTTGGGGAAAAGCAAAAGAAACAGGGGAAGCTTCAAAATTTATTGAGCAGAAAATACTTAAGAAATATTATATAGAACCAACGATAGAGTAAGCGTGATAAATTTCAGAACATATATAATAATAATTTGCTCAATGGCATCTCTTTATTCATGCAGTGGAAGAAAGAAAACTTTAGATGGTGAAAAACTCAAAAATCATTCGCCCAAATATATAATCGACTCAATCTCAAAAACAGAATTTGATTATACTTGGTTAAGGACAAAAGGAAGCGCTATTGTTAATTTTCAAGGCGACAAAAATACTGTTAAAGTAAATTTTAGAATTCGCAAAGACAGTGCTATTTGGACCAGTATTTCAAAAAGCACCATCCCAATACTAAGCGCTTTACTGTCGGCGGATTCATTAAAATTTCTTAAAAAAATTGGGGGAAAACAATATTATTTAGGTGACTATAAAGAAATTAACAATTTGTTAAACCTTGACCTCAACTACCTTCTTTTACAAGACTTCGTCTCAGGAACACCAATTATGTTCGATTATGAAGGCAAATACAAGTCAAAAATAGAAAACGGCATGTACCTTTTATCTTCGGATAAATCGAAAAAAATAGAAAAATTACTTAAAAAAGGAAAAGGGAATCGAAAGCATACCCTATTTTACAGGTGTTGGATAGAACCCTCTAACTTTAAATGTTCAAAAGTGGAAATAAATTTTTTATCCGATAGTAGTTACTTAGAAGTCAACTATTCCGATTGGATGGATATTGACGGACATTATTTTCCTGAAAAATCCTCAATTTATTTTACTACTCCTTATGATACATTATCACTGCAAATTAAATATAGTAATAAGGTTAAAATAAATGAGCCTCAAAAAATGTTGTTCAACATTAACGATAACTATTCTCCCTTTGAACTAAATGAGAATAAATAATAACATATTACTGATTGTTTTTCTAATTGGGTTTTTGACCTCTTTTAGTCAAGATTCCGATAAACTGAAACAAAAGGAAAGAGAGCTAAAAAACAAGATTTCTAATACTAAGGCTTTAATCAAAACAGCCAGAAACTCCCAACAGTTAACTATAGCAGAATTAGGGATTATTAACCATCAAATTGCTTACCGAGAAGAATTGGAGGCAAACTTGAATTATCAAATGCGGAAATTAGATGAGCATTTGAATAACCGTAAAAAACAAATATTATCACTTGAAAATAACTTAAAGGAATTGAAAGATGAATACGCTAAAATGCTTCAATACGCATATAAAAACCGAAATACGGAATATCAACTAATTTATATATTTTCTGCTGAATCTTATACTGAGGCATATCATAGGATGCAGTATATTAAACAATATAAAGATTATAGGAATAAACAGGTAGAAAGAATAAAAGAGACGAAAAGTCTTTTAAGCGAAAAGGTAGCTGAACTAGAGATAACCAAGCTAGAAAAGAAGGATTTAAAAGCTATGCAAAAAACAGAAAAGAAACGTTTTTTAGAGGACAAACAAACGCAACAGATAGCACTTTCTAAATTAAAACAAAACGAGCAACAACTAAAAAACAAGCTAAATAAACAAAATCAAGAGAGAAAAAATTTGGCTTCTGCGATCCGAAAAGCAATAGAAAAAGAGATAGAAAAAGAAGCTCTTTTAAGCAAAGAATCTGGATTTAGCAGCACCCCTGAAACCAAGGCATTAGCCAAATCCTTTACAACCAATAAAGGAAGGTTGCCATGGCCAGTTGCTAAAGGAGAAATAACCGGCAAGTATGGAAAGCACCGTCATCAGGTTGTTAAAACAGCTACAATTGAAAATAAAGGAATTGATATTACAACCGCAAAGGGGGCAGATGTAAGAGCAATTTTTGGAGGGAAAGTAACAAGTATATTTATTATTCCCGGTTCCGGGAAAGTTGTAATGATTAGTCATGGAAATTACAGGACTGTATATGCCAACCTAAAAGATGTATATGTCGAAAAAGGAGACGAAGTAACCACCAAAGAAGCACTTGGCGCATTACTACCCTCAGAAAACGGTAATGTTTCTGAAGCTCATTTGGAAATATGGAAAATATCTACAGGGAATATGGATACAGTTGACCCATCTCTTTGGATCTATCGGTAATCACATTACCATTACTTCAATGTCTAAAACACTCAAAGGCTTATTTTTATTCTTGTTAATCCTTTTTACTCTTGCTAAAACCGTGGTTCCTCTATCCATTTGTTTTGCAATTATCGAATTAACTTTTAGGGAAACGTAGCCTAACTTACAACCCTCAAAATATACTCCCACAGCATTTTTGTCAAAGATGTGGTTATGCTCTCTTCTCAATTCAATTCTACTATTATGTTTAAGTCTATGATAAATATAAATCATTTCATAATAAGCTAATTCGACTACATTTGTGAGTAATCCAAGGTTTGGCAGTGCTTCTGGTAAAGGCGGAACAGTGTTTAATTGTCTCATAATTATTTTGTTTTATTAGTGATTATGCTGCTAATAATTGGTCATTTATCATAATTGTTTGACCTAGCTTATTCTTTAAGTTAATTTCACTTATTTCATCCTGATTAGTTAATAACTCATTTGTAATTAACTCCGAAAAATCAATTCCATTGATTCTCGGTAGTTTACCTATTAAATTATTAAGCTCGTTAAAATTGATGCTGATATTTGTAAAGTAACTTTTACCTCCTTTAAACACTTTACAGGCAAGCAATAAACCATCATCGTTTCGCTCATATACGATGAACTGAATTTCCATTTTACTTCCTTTTGTTAATGATGATATTGTTTTCATAATTCGTATTGTTAGTTATTACAATACAAACTTCAGAAATAACTACGTAATGTATTTACGTAGTTATTATCTTCCTACTTTATTGGAAGAATGGAATAAGAAAAAACTATTAAAAAAAGCAAAAAAAGTTACACCTGCCTGTGTTTCCAGCGTATCATCACCTAAAAAACTTAGCAAACTAATTACCAGAAAAGCACCAATAACATATTTGTCTTTTGCCATAGTTATAATTGGATATACAAATGAAATAATCCAAATTAACCATCCAACCAACCCAAATGCTATAAAAAAAGTTAGAAGCTGATTATGTCCTCTCTTTCTATTTTTAGGAGCGAGCCGTGAGTTTAACTCAATGTACTTTGCTTCGAAGGCATCTGGGACATCGCCCGTCCCTACGCCCAGCCAAAAATTATCTTTTGCAATAGATATCCCAGCGTTTGAAAAATTTAGTCTCTGCGTAATAGAATGTCCATTTGAACTAAACCCACTCGCCTTATTTTTGAATTCAAAAAGATTTGATGTAACCTTTTATTGATGCTGGACAATTTAATACAGCTTGTTATACCCATTTCAATTTCAGACACCTCTACATCAGTCAGTTCTGAAACTCCTTGCTTATCCTTCCTATCTCCTTTTGAAGTAATATAGCGATAGATAGTTGCGGACATTGGTTGACCTTTTTTATCAAGCGAATTAAATTGATAATCGCTTTTCATATTCCATGTTTGTTCTACTTCGCTTGGACAAACATAAAGCCATAAATAATATCCATTTTCGGTAACTAAACTGGTTGTATCGTGAATATATAATTCTCCTGACGGAGTATGGGTATCTAAGGACTGGAAAACAACATTGTCTTTGATTTCAGAATATTCATTGTACGAATTCCAGACATATAATAGTGCAAAAACGATAAATCCCAATCCCGTTAATCCAGATAGAATTTTAACCTTGATAGAAGAATTCACGATTACTATCCATATCAAAGAATAGCTAAATACGACACTTAGAACTATTAAACCTGTTCCTGAAAGAATGTAAAGAAAATAGCAGAACCATAAACTTACAGAAACTGACACAATTTGAATCACTTTACCTTTATTAAAGAAATAGTAATTTAATAAAACTATTGCTAAGCAAATTAATAAGCTTAAACGAATATGAGAGATAAAAAAAGAGATGTTACGGACATCTGTAATATCTTCCTTTATTGTAAAAAACTCCAAGTATGCCCCAAAACTTATCAAGGTGCTTACAAGCAATCCCGCTATAAATACACCTATAATTAACTCGTAAATTCGTTTTGATAATAACGGCATAGATCCAATCACAATTGGAAAACTTAAGAGGGGGAGTTTTCTTACTATATCATGAAAGCCGTAGTCATAATTTGTAGTGTTAAAAAGCCAAATTACATGCACAAGAAAGCCTACTGCCAAAATTAATGGTGCGTAACTTAACTTCTTTATCCTTTCCCATTTAGCTAAATAATCACCCTCTAAAACCCAAGCCGCAGCTAGAATTATTGAAGAAATGCTCATCAAAAATTTCCCCGTAGAAAGCCCAATCACCAATAACAGTAATGCAAATATGTAAATCTTGGTATAAGGGAGGTACTTATTAAACACTTTTATTTGGACTCTCCCGCTAAAATACTTTTATAGCGCACCTGGTTTTTCAAAACCTCTTTTGCCTCTTTCATATATGGGTCATTTTTAAGCGATGCTTCCACCCGGCCATTTTGATAATAATATCGTGAAACAATTTCATTTTCAAGAAGCTCAATAATTTCATCTTTGTACCGAACCATATCATCTTTTAGGCTTGGTTTCAATTTTGCAAAAAGTGCATCAAATTCAATTTCAGAATCGTCATAGTACTTTTCTTCCTTAGCAATCTCCTTCAGTTCCTCCAGCATCTCCTCAGAATCCATTGTATATTCAACTTCTTTATCTCCTAAATAAGCAATAAAATTATTGTAATCACTTGTTGAAAGTGAAAACGTACTTGCTGACTCAATATCTGAATGATCTCGTTTATAGTCTGTGGCATAGTTAAAAACGTAATTCTTGAAAACGAGAACAGAAGTAAGCTTGCTGAAAACAGCAGGCTCTATTTTAATTTCAGGCTCAACTCCACGTCCATCTTTTACCTCTCTACCATTTTTTGTTATAAAGGTCTTTATCAAGCTATCTGCAACTTCCGAAACAGACCCTTTATCGTCTCTATTTGCATAATCCAATTTTTGAATGCATCTACCGCTTGGAGTATAATATTTAGCTATGGTCAGCTTTACCTTACTCCCAAAATTTAAATCTTTGGTTTGCTGCACCAGCCCTTTGCCATAAGTTGTCATTCCAATTATAACGGCACGATCCAAATCCTGTAGGCTCCCGGAGACAATTTCACTTGCTGAAGCAGAATAACCATCAACTAAAACAACTATAGGCATTTCTTCATCAAAGGGTGTGTTAAGTGTTTTGTAGTCTTTATTTAAATCTGCTAACCTTCCTTTAGTGGAAACAACCGTATTCCCTTTACCAATAAAGAAATTTACAATATTGACAGACTCATGCAACAGACCTCCCCCATTTCCCCTGAGGTCAAAAACTAGTTTTTTCATTCCACTACTATCCTTCAAATATTTCAAAGCTTTCAGAACTTCTCTACTTGCTGTACTCGTAAACGAGTTTAACTTCACGTAACCAATTTCTTCATCAATCATCCCGTAGTAAGGAACCGAAGGAATCTTGATAACCTCCCTCGTAATTGATGTTTCACTGGCAACACCGTGTCTTTCATACTTAACCTTCAGAATAGTTCCTGCTCCGCCTTTTAAAATAGCACTCATTTCTTTTGTGGTTTTTCCAGCTACTGATTTACCATCAATCTCTAATAAAATATCGCCTGCAATAATTCCTGCCTTATCAGTTGGTGAACCTTCATAGGGTTCTGAAATTACCACGTAGGAATCTTGTGTTTTTATCATTGCGCCAATTCCTCCATATTGTCCAGTAGTCATAAATCGATAATCTTCTATATCGCTTTCTGGTATATAAACAGTATATGGATCTAGGGACCGAAGCATAGCATCAATACCTTTTTTCATCAAGTTTCCTGGCTCTGGCTCATCTACATAAAACGTGTTGATGTTATCGTAAACCGATGTCATGATTCGAATGTTCTTGGTTATCTCGAAATAATTATCATCATTTTTATCAGAAATTAGTGTTGAGGTAACAGTTGTTGCACTGATGAAAATTGCGGCTATTAGAACAATATAAATTGGTTTTCTGGTTTGGAACATAGATGCTATTTATCTGTAATCTCTTTCGTTAAACGTTTTAAAAGTACGTTTATTTTATCATCCACTATTTCGGACGGCGGAATATCTTTTCCCAGATATACTAAAAATAAAGAAACACGCGTGTTTTTATTTTCTACAGCCTTTTGGACTTCATGCTTATGCTTCCGATATGTCTCTCTTAACTTCCTTTTTATTTGATTTCGATCAACTGCTCTTTTAAATTTTCTTTTTGGAACGGAAAACACCACTTTTAAACCGGCACCTCCGTCTTCCTTTAACCAAACAATTTTAAAAGGGAAATAATTCAGATGTTTCCCTTTATCATAAATCTGTGATATAGCAACAGGGTTAGTTAATCTATCCGATTTAGACAAAGTGTTTTTCATGGAAATATTTGATCAAAAGAAAACAAGGTAGACTACGGTCGACCTTGTAAAGGTAATAAGTAGAGCACGTGACAAAATTATTTTTTCCCTTTTAAATACTGCTCAATAGCCATTGTCATTGAAGGAGCATTTGAACTCGGTGCCTGAACATCAATTCTAAACCCTGCATCTTCCACAGCTTTGGCTGTAGTTGGTCCAAAAACCGCTATTTTGGTCCCATTTTGGGTAAATTCTGGAAAATTTTTAATCAAAGATTGAATCCCTGACGGACTATAAAAAACCAACATGTCATATTTAACCGCAGATAAATCAGATAGATCACTGCAAACAGTTTTATAAAGAGTAGCATTCTTGAACTCTATGCCAAATTTTGCTAATTGCTCCGGAATTACTTTTCGCTGTATATCTGAGCATGGAACTAAGAAATTTTCTTTTTTATGTTTCTTTAGTACATCTCCCAAATCTGCGGTTGTCTGTTTTCCAAAAAATATTTTTCTTTTACGATAAACAACATAATTCTGCAGATAATAGGCAACTGCCTCTGAAATGCAAAAGTACTTCATGTCATCTGGAACTGTATATCGCATCTCCTTAGCCATTCTAAAATAATGGTCAACGGCCATACGAGAAGTTAGAATTACACCCGTAAAATCAGAAAACAGAATGCGTTCCTTCCTAAACTCCTGCGCGTCAACTCCTTCTACATGGATAAATGAGCGATAATCAATTTGTACGCGATATTTGCCTGCCAAATCAGAAAATGGATTCTTCCCGCTTTTTGGTTCCGGCTGAGAAACTAGAATAGTTTTAACTCCCACAATTAATTCGTTTTTAGTTAAACTTTCAAAATTTGCCAACCAATAGTAGATAAGTTACGACTAGAGGCAATATTTCGAGGGTGCAAAGGTACAAAATAATGTAAAACCACGAAACTTTAACACCTAAGCTTTGACGAACACTCTGGAACAGCCTTATAATGTAGGATATAGCTAATAAAAAAACACAATATGCCTCTCCAATATTATGGCTTTTCTGGCCCAATAGTTGGAAATTTATATTAGTGCTGTGCGGAAAAAACAAAATTGCAATTATTCCTGGGAGTAACAAGACCCCAATTATTTGATAGTATCTAAAGTTGTAACTTTTTGCTTTTTCTAGCACATCATTAGCTTCAGAAATGCCTTTAACCAATCTTATGACAGCAAACTTTAAGGCCAACAAAAAAAACACACCTCCAAATACTAATCCATAAAACAAATAAGGATCTGCTGGAGAAATTACTTTAATTAAAAGCTTGTAAATAAGAATAGAAATTACAGTAATCGAGTTGAAAACTAAAGCCATTGACAACCGAGATGACAGCCCGTGAGCTCCTTTATAGTCCTGATTTGAGAGAGAAAAAGAAAAACATTGTCGAAAAGCATTAGAAATAACTCCAACTTGCATATGCCTAATTATGGCATAGGAAACTAGAACTATCATAAGAGGAACTAGCATCCATTCTATAGAGGTAATTTTATCTATGGGAATTCCCGTTTGATTCATTTTCAATACAAAAATAAATTAATCCTCTAATACACTAGTTTAATTTGCGCTGTTTTTATCCTAATAAAAAATGGTCAAGACAATCGTTATAAAAAAAATAAACCTATTAAATAATCGTTATCTGCTAAAATCAGCAGTCCAGCAATGTGGTTTCTTAGAGCCTGGAATATGGATATATCCAATTCCGACCAAACGATGGTCAGGATTAAACATGTTTTTACAATGAGGCGGAGAATTAAGCCAAGATGTGAATACTTCTTTTCCATTAGCAGCGCCGTAATTACAATTCTCTGATACACCTGCAGAAACTTTCCAAACCTTATTTTTAGATTCGTGCTTCAAAAAGTTTTTAGTCCTGGTATGTTCGTCACACACAAACTCTAAACTATCTGTAATTATGTTTCTATCATATGTATCGTGACCAAAATAATCCTGAGTACCCATATCGTAAGAATGATATCTCGCAGCTCTTGAAAGATCTTTATCTATCATCAGCGGCTCCAGTAGAGAGTCTTTACGTGCCTTGTTTAATATGATTAAAAATTGCCTTTCGTTCATTAAACTGCTGCTTGGAACATTTTCAATGCCAATAGCAATCCCAAAAAATTTTTGGCTTTTTCTTGGGTAGAAAGAACAAACAAATGAAGAAAGCAAAAAGAAAGTAATAATAGAAAATACAAGAATAGTAGAATTTTTTTGTTGGAAAATCATAGCTTAAGTTTTAGATTAATTATTTGAGCGTAATGATTTTCTATAGGCTTTTGTTTCTTATTGTAATGCATGAACACCAAAAAGGTACAGTTATAGTAGAGGGGGGTATCTTATCGGGAACCTCTGACTTTTATGGTCCCTAAAGTGCAAAAGCAGATTGATAAATTCGAAATCTATACAGAAATTTTGTTCCCAAAAATAAAAAAGCCGCTAGAGAAGAATCTCTAACGGCTTTTTTATTTAGTACGAAGACTTTTATTCACAATCCGATTTAAAATCTGCAAACACTTCAATTTCTACATCTGGCCATAAAACACTCAATCCATCTGGCCCCGTATGCACTGCCGTGCAAACTCCATTTAAAGAGTCAAGCGATGGCTTAGCATCCCAATCATTAACGCTAACAGCTGTAGACAGTTTTAAACGGTTTTCAGTGGACACACTCCATTCTATCTCTACTTCCTTCTCAACACCATTCATTGTTAATGCAACAGAACCCGAACCATCTTGATTTAGAGAAATAATTTTTCCAGAGATAGACTCAGTATTAGTCATAGTACCAAAAAAGCTATTTGAAATTTTCCAATCTCTTTCCGGATTATTTGAGTTTACAGAAGTTGTATAAATATCAAATTGCGCTGTTTTTGCCGCTTCAGTTATTGTTTGATTTGGAACCACTCCTGTTACAATAACAGAATCAAATGTTCCTCCAACGCCTACTCTTTCGCTCAACTTAAAAGCAGTCCAGTTTACCACAACACCTTCCTTGTCTAAAGTCAACAAACAAGGCTTCATCTCAGCAGGAACTTCTTGTTTCGCAATTTGGTTTCCCAATTCCTCTAACTCTGACACCTCTTCAGTTCCTCCGCATGCTGTAAAAAGCAATATTGACGAGAACACTCCTATTTGGCTCATGTATTTTTCATCTTCTTGATTTATTTAATGTCAAAATTTATGAGAATTCGATTCTTTTCAACCGTGTCCCCTTTTTTTATGTTTATTGATTTTATAACACCATCAGATGGAGATTTAAGCATGTTTTCCATTTTCATTGCTTCCAAAACTACCAGAGGATCATCCTTTGCAACAGAATCGCCAACACTAACAACTATGTCCACAACTACTCCCGGCATAGGAGCTTTTAACTCGTTAACTTTTTTAGTTGATGCGGCATCCATTCCCAAAGATTGAAGAAGGACATCATATTCATCTGTAAGCTTTACCTCAAATCGATCTCCGTCAATTTTTATTGTAATTTTTTTATTTTCAGAATCAATGGCAAGCATCCGAGCAATATGCTTTTTTCCATCTCTTGAAATTAATAACTCTTTGCCATTTTGATGTATCATCTCAATTTCAAACTTCTCGTTGCTTATATTTCCTTTCAACGGATTCTTCCCTTGAGGAGAAAACTCCAAAGAAGCGTTATTGTTGATTTTGGCACTGACTTTCATTCAAATAATGTTTGGTGTACCAAAGGTACCGAAAATCTATCGCTAAACAAACAATTATACCAGACATACACTATTCATTAGCTGATTACCAAATAATGACCATATTTGTACTTGATAATATAATTCAAATAATATGAATCTGAAAAATGGGATAGTTCTGATATGTAGCGGATTAATTACAATTAGTTGTATACAAAAGAAACAAACACAAGAAACACCAACTGTTGAAAACAGGATTGAGAAAGAGGTGAAAGAACCAGCGGAGAGAAAGCATTATAATCCATCAGAAAAACGTGTGAATGATTTACTTCACACGAAACTAGAGGTTAGTTTTGACTGGCCAAATCGACAGTTAAATGGCAAAGCGCTTTTAACTCTTAAGCCATACTTTTATAACACCGATTCTTTAACGCTGGATGCCAAAGCAATGGAAATCCATTCTGTTCGTCAAAATTACGAAAAATCAATGGAATTGAAATATACATATGATGGGCATTATTTAAAAATCAAATTACCAAAAGAATACAGTCGCACAGAACAGTATAATATACATATTGAATATACCGCTAAGCCCGAAGAAGTAATGCAAGAAGGCAGCAGTGCAATCTCCGACGCGAAAGGACTTTATTTTATAAACCATGATGGAGCAGATAAAAACAAGCACATGGAAATATGGACGCAGGGAGAGACTGAAGCTAGTTCTGCATGGTTCCCTACGATTGATTCCCCAAATGAAAAAACTACCGAAGAAATATATATCACTGTTAAAGATAAATACACAACACTTTCAAATGGTCTATTGCTTGAATCCACTCAACATGAAAATGGAACAAGAACAGACCATTGGAAGATGGAAAAGCCACACTCTCCTTATTTATTTATGATGGCCGTGGGTGAATTTGCGGTAGTCAAAGACACATGGAAAAAGAAAGATAGTTCTGAAATCGAAGTTAATTATTACGTGGAGAAAAAGTTTGAACCGCATGCGAGAGCAATATTTGGTAAAACTCCTAGGATGCTTGAACACTTTTCTGATTTATTAGGTGTTGAATATCCTTGGGGGAAATATAGCCAAGTAGTGGTAAGAGATTACGTTTCTGGAGCTATGGAAAACACTTCAGCAACTATTCATGGAGAGTTTTTATATCAAACCAAAAGAGAAATCATAGACGGAGGAAATGAGTCAATAATTGCACATGAGTTATTTCACCATTGGTTTGGCGATTTAGTAACTTGTGAAAGTTGGGCTAATCTTCCTTTAAATGAGTCTTTTGCAAATTATAGCCAGTTTTTATGGGATGATTTTGAATATGGAAGGATGGAAGCAGACATGAATGCTTTTGGTGAAATGGAAGGTTATTTTTTATCTGCACAGCAGGGAGGCCATGTAGATATGATACGGTTTGATTACGAGAGTAAAGAAGACATGTTTGATGGACACTCATACAATAAAGGGGGGAGAATATTAAACATGCTAAGAGCCCATGTAGGAGATGAAGCCTTTTTTGCATCGCTTAAATTATACTTGACTAAACACGCGTTTAAAAATGCTGAAATACATGACTTAAGGCTGGCTTTTGAAGAGACCACAGGAGAAGATTTAAATTGGTTTTTCGATCAGTGGTTTTTATCAAGTGGTCATCCGGTTTTAAAATATGAACAAGAATACAATGATTCTACCAAAAAACTGACAGTTTCAATCACGCAAAAACAAGACACCGAAAAGTGGCCTGTGTATAAACTTCCTATTTACATAGACATCTATAGTGAGGGAAATACTCGTAGAGAATTAGTTTGGATTGAGACCATTGAAAATGTTTTTGAATTTAATGTAGCATCTGCGCCAAGTTTAGTAAACGTAGATGCTTTAAAAGTACTTTTAGCAAAAAAGACTGACAAAAAACCGCTAGAGCAATGGGTGTATCAGCTGAACCATGCGGAGCTTTGGCTAGACAAGAAAGAAGCAATTGATAAATGTGGGAAAAGTAGCGATCCGTCTGCTATTGAAGCAATGATTAATGCACTAAACCAGCCATTTTGGAACGTAAAAACAATGGCTATGGGTAAAATAAAAAAAGCGATTAAAGCAAAGCCAGAGGTTGTAAAAAATAAGCTAATGGCACTTGCAATGAAAGACAAAAACCCCAAAGTGAGAGCAACAGCAATTAAAACATTGATGAAGTATTTCTCTGACGACAAATCCTTACTTACCGCTTATGAGGTGGGGTTAAAAGACTCCTCATATCGCGTAATGGGAAGTGCTTTAGCGGGTGTAACATCCATCAACCCTGAAAAAGGGTTGATTATGGCTAGATCAATGGAAGGCGAAGAAAGTGCCGCTGTAAATAATGCAATTGCTGCTATATATGCCAAAAAAGGAACGTTAGATGATCATGCATTTTTCTTAAAAACCATTTCTGAATTGAACGGAATGAATAAGCTAGGATTCCTGCAAAAATACAGTGAATATGTTCTAAGGTTGCCAAATAACGAAATTGACAAAGCAATTATCGTTTATAAGAATATTGTGGAGACTGAATCTGTTTGGTTTGTTAAGTTATCGGGATACAATCTACTGGCTAGTGTACAAAATTTTTATTCAAAAAGAGCGATGGAAATGGCTACGAAAATAGAAAGTGTTCAAGCTGATGGCATCTCGGAACAAGCGGCTGAATTAGAGAAGGAAATGAATGTTTATAAGGCTCAAGACACCAAAATAGCTGACGTATTAAATAAATTGAAAGCTAAGGAAACAGATCCAAATGTCAAGAAATATTTAGGAATGTAGCTTTAATAAGTTTAAGTATGCAAATTACTACGATTTCCTTCTTCAAATATACTTCATTGCGGAATAAGTTTTGGGCATTAAAAATGATGCAGTTCGCACACAAAAGCTTAGTAAATACTCACGGCTTATCGTTTTATCGACTTTTGGGAAGTGGAAAAGGAAAGGGTTTTAATCCTTTTCCAGATTGGTCTGTTTACTGCCTTCTTCAAGTATGGGAGTCTGAAGAAGCTGCCCACACTTTTTTTAATTCTTCTGATTTGATTCAGCAATACAGTGAGCGTACAGACGAGTTATTTACACTTTACATGAAAAATATTTCAGCTGGAGGCACGTGGGTTGGTAAAAACCCATTCGAAAAGGGAGCAGATTTAGATACTTCTCTGCCAATTGCTGTGATTACTAGAGCTACAATTAAGTGGAATTGGCTTATACGATTTTGGAAATATGTGCCTACATCACAAGAAGCTTTGGATGGGAATGAGGGGTTAATTTACACTAAGGGAGTAGGTGAGGTTCCGATAGTTCAAATGGCCACATTTAGTTTATGGAAAAATTTCGAATCAGTAAAACAGTTTGCATACAGCAGCAAACAACATCAAGAAGCAATTAGGAGAACACGCAAGAACGACTGGTATAGGGAAGAACTTTTCGCACGCTTCCAACCCTATAAGTCAGTAGGAACTTGGGGGGGCAAAGATTTATTGGTCTTTTAATAACTAGAGAATCTGAATTAATGCAGCTATTGAGGAGTTGCAATGACTGTCATAACTCCAAGTGAAGATCTTTTCTGCATCCACTTTTTAGGCGCGAAGAGTATCATTCCAAATACAAATTTCCAAAATTCATCTGCCATGTTTTTGTCCCACTTAATGCCTTTTTGTTCCATTCTGCTCATCCATTGAAGTAGGTAAGGATCCATGGTTCCATGAGTATTAAGCTCAGACACTTTCCAGCCACTTTTTTGAAGTAATAATGTTACATTCTCTGGAGAGAATAAAGAAAGATGCCGAGGTGTATGCCAACCTGCCCATTTTTCACCGTATTTTTTTCTGCTAGATGAATCAAAATTCGGGATTTCAATAATCAGCTTAGTAGATGGTTTCGCAATGGACTTTAAATAGCTGAGATTTTCAAATGGAGAATAGTCATGCTCCAAATAATGCCACATAGTAATTACGTCAGGCTGAACATTTTTTAGATCTTTAACTTCTGCTACGCGCAAATCAATTCCTAAAAAATGTGCATCTTCTCCTTTCCATCCTTCATCACTAAAATCAATACCCAAGGTTCGGCAACTTAACTCTTGTTGACAAGCCTTTAGGAAACTTGGTTTGCCGCAACCAACATCCAAGATCAATGAATCTGGAGAAATATTATGAGTTGCTTTTGTGCGTTTCACGCGCCTTAAATCTAATTTCTGTTGGCTGTTCTCTACTAATTTCTCGAACTTACCCCATGCTTTGGATCCTCTATACGGCAAATAATGCGAAGTATAATACTTTTTTAAGTCATCAGGGGATACTCTAGGGTTTAAGAAAACTAACTGGCATTCTGAGCATTGGTCAAAATTAAACAACTCATTATCAGAATGCATCTGAGCCTTTGTTTGTATAAAAGAGCTCATGGAAGTAGAGTTGCAAATAGGGCAATTAGTAAGACAATGCATATTGCTAAGATAGCTATTCCTTAGAATCCCTGACGAAATTTGGAGTTCATTTGAATAAGCTTTTAACTGAAGAGTAGAAAAACGAAAATCAAGACACATATTAGAAATCTTTTCATGAAATTTACACAGACAAATTCAATCCTTTAGGAATATGGTAAATGCACTATCTGAAAAGAAAAGTCACAAAAAGAAGGCTATAGTTATAGGTGCTGGAATTGCAGGTTTGTCTTCAGCTATTCGACTTCAAAATGCCGGGTTTCAAGTGTCTGTTTTTGAAATGAATGACTACCCAGGAGGCAAATTAACAGCATTTTCGGAAAAAGGCTACCGCTTTGACATGGGCCCTTCTTTATTTACAATGCCTCACTTTGTCGATGAACTATTTACTGTTTCCAATAAAAATCCTGAAGACTATTTTTCCTATAAACGGAAAGATACTGTTTGTCATTATTTTTATGAAGACGGAACAACTTTTCAGGCAGCATCTAAAGAAAAGGAGTTTGCATCAGAAGCAGCTAGGACTTTTGATGTAGAAAAAGATGACGTTTTGAATTACTTTAAAAAAAGTAAAAAGAAGTACGATTTAACTTCTTCATTATTCCTTGAAAATTCATTGCATAAATTATCTACCTATCTGACAAAGGATACTTTAAAAGCTATTTTCAAAGTAAGAAGTTTAGATATTAATACAAGTTTACACACTTATAATGCTAAAGCTTTTAATGACACAAAACTAGTTCAGCTCTTTGATAGATTTGCAACATACAACGGTTCTTCACCTTATCAAACGCCGGGCATTATGTCTATGATTCCTCACCTAGAACAATACTACGGTACGTTTTTTCCAGAAGGAGGAATGCACAGCATTACAAAAAGCATCTATCAATTAGCACTTGATTTAGGTGTTAAATTTCATTTTAATTCAAAAGTTGAAAAAATAATTGTTCAGAAGAAAAAAGCAGTTGGAATTTTTTGTGACAACAAAGATTATTTAGCAGATTATGTAATTTCTAATAGTGATGTAGTTACTACTTATAGAAATTTATTGAAGGATCAAAAGTCGCCAGACAAAACATTACAACAGCCCAGATCTAGTTCAGCATTAATTTTTTATTGGGGGATAAAAAAAGAATTTCCAACATTGGATTTACACAACATTTTCTTTTCTGAGGATTACAAAGAAGAATTTGAACATATTTTTGAAAAAAATAATGTCTATGAAGACCCTACTGTTTACATTAATATTACCTCAAAAGAAAACAAAGACGATGCTCCCAAAGGCTGTGAAAACTGGTTTGTTATGGTTAATGTTCCTAGTAATACCGGGCAAGATTGGGACCGTATAATAGAGCAAACGAGAGGTGAGGTTCTTAGAAAACTTTCGACTTCTCTTTCCGTAAAAATTGAAGATTTAATCGACTTTGAAGCAGTCCTAGATCCAAGGTTAATAGAATCCAAAACAATGTCATACCAAGGAGCGTTGTACGGAGCTTCAAGCAACAATAAGTTTGCGGCTTTTTTAAGACATCCCAATTTTAGTCAACAAATTTCAAATTTATATTTTTGTGGAGGAAGCGTTCATCCAGGTGGAGGGATTCCGCTTTGTTTACTTTCTGGTAAAATTGTTTCTGAATTAATTTTAAAAGCCACATGATAACAAAAAACAAAATATTCATATCAATTTTTATTATTTGGTTGTTTAATCTTTCGGGAATTGTAGGCATATTATCTTCCTATTCTGCGTGGTTTTTAGGGTATACATCTTTAAACCTATTAATCTATGTAGTTCTTATCATTTGGAATCTGGAAAATATATCCAAGAAAGTTTTAATCGCTTTTTCGATACCTTTTTTTATCGGCTTCTTCACGGAATATTTAGGAGTTAATTATGGATTGTTGTTTGGTACTTATTCATATGGAAATAATTTAGGCATTAAAATTTGGGGCGTTCCTTTGATGATTTGCGTAAATTGGGGATTACTAACAATTATTACTGCTGATTTGAGCAGGGTGATTCATAAAAACATTTTTGTTCGTTCTTTGTTAGGAGGTGTACTTATGATGATTTTGGATTTGATTATTGAAGTCTCCGCACCAAGGTTTGACTTTTGGCAATTTGAAAATAATACCGTTCCCTTAAAAAATTATATTGCTTGGTTCATTATAGGAAGTGTAGCACATTATTTATACAATCAAATATCCCTAAAAACCCATGTGAAATTATCGATCCATATATTGGTCGCGATAACATTTTTCTTTGTTTGTTTTTTATTCTTTTGATGAAACAATATGATTACATAATATTAGGAGCTGGTGCCTCTGGATTGCTTCTTGCATATAGGATGTCCCAAGACAGTTATTTTGATGATAAAGCAATTTTAATTGTCGATCAGATAAAAGATAAAGGAAACGACAGAACATGGTGTTACTGGGAAGATGGTTCTGGGGAATGGGACGATTTATTAACTAAAACATGGCCTAAAGTCTTTTTTGGTTGTGAAGCATTTTCGAAAACAATTACTATTACTCCTTTTAATTATAAAATGATTAGAAGCGCAAAATTCTATGATAAGCTTTGGAGGAGTATTGATCTAAAACCAAATATTACCTTTATTGAAGACAGTGTTACAAAATATTCAGAAGAAGATAAAGGGGTATCCGTTGAAACCAAGAAATCAACCTATTTTGGTTTGAAGCTTCTAAATAGCATTCCGAATAAAACGGTGTACGAAACACAACAAAAATATCCTGTTCTTCAACAGCATTTTATGGGTTGGTTTGTAAAAACAAAAACAGATTGCTTTGATGATTCCGTTGCTAGTTTTATGGATTTCAATATTCCACAGAATGGAAACACCCGTTTTATGTATGTACTACCAATCGATAAAAGTACCGCACTATTTGAATATACTTTATTTTCAAAAGACTTATTAATACATTCCGAATACGAAGACGCTATTAAAGATTATTTAAAACAAAAAAAGATTACCGATTTTGAAATTTTAGAAAAAGAAATTGGATCGATACCTATGACCTCTTTTAAATTTGAAGAATTGAACTCAAAAAGTATTTTAAATATTGGCACTGCAGGTGGTTGGACTAAAGCAAGCACAGGCTATACGTTTAATAATACTTCGAAGAAAACGAAAGATTTAGTGGCGTTTTTAAAAACTGAAAATGATTTAACTCAATTTTCAAAAAGAACAAAATTCTGGTTTTATGACTTACTTTTTCTAGATGTATTGGCTAATAACAATGGAATAGGTTCAACCGTATTTGCATCGATGTTTAAAAAAGTGAATGCTAAGACTATATTGAAGTTTCTGGATGAAGAATCTACTTTTTCGCAGGATTTGAAAATCATGTCATCGGTCTCTCCAAAACTGTTTCTATCTGCAATATTTAAGCGAATCTTTAAATCTTAACAAAATTTTAGAAATGTAATCCCACTCAACTAGGATTTAAAAAACTACGCTGATTACTGCATTGGCATCTACCATAAGGATACATTTAGAGCCTATTTTTAGTGTTTTTTTAAAACTTTCCTGCTTTTGTATTTTATTAATAAAAGCATACCGAAAGATTCGCCTCCTGATTTTGCTAAACTCTTATGATGTACTTTATGCGCGCGCCTTAAATTGAGTAAATACGGATTAGTTGTATTTCTCAACACTTTAATTCGCTGGTGTATAAATAAGTCATGTATAAAAAAATAGGCGGCACCATAAAAGGTAATGCCCAATCCTATCCAAAAATAGGGAGCAGTAATGTCATTTAACCCAAAAAAAATATTTAAAAATCCCGGAATTGCAAAAATTAAAAAAAAGTAATCATTTTTCTCAAACGGTGTTTTGTTTGAATGGTCATGGTGGTCTTTATGTAACTTCCACAAAAAACCATGCATTACATATTTATGTGTGAACCAAGCAACCAGTTCCATAAAAAGAAAAACGAATAATGTTACTATTATTCCAAAAGCGTAATTCATTTGCTGTTTTTTAACCGATTGAGTTCTGCTTCCGTTAGTTTAATTTCCTTTTCTAACATGTAGCTTATGATCTTTTCCTTAAGGTCATTATCTCGAATAGTTGGAATAGCCTTCAGTAAATGCCGTTTGTCACTTTCTAAATTCTTTTTGTAGGATAGAAAGCTGGGGGTATCATTTTGAACACAAAATCGCATGAATTTGAGTTCTACATTATTTGGATCGTTTGATATAGCTGATTCCAAGAAATTCTTTCCTTTTGTAAAATAATCCATTTTATAGTTTGGAAGCCAGGCATATTTAGCTTTCAACATAAACGACATACCGACGTATCCTAAAATAGTGTTATCGGGGTTATTAAAATTAACTAAAATGTTTTCAAACTCCTTAAACTTCTCTTCGCTGTCGATTGCAAGATAATAATATTTTCGGACCTTCAATAAATCATCTCCTTCAGGAAACGCCGGGCCAGCAGATGTGATAAAAACCATCAAGCAGAGTAAAATCTTCATAGTAAATTAGTTTGATGTTTTGCAAAAGATTGTAACATTAAGATAAATTTTTGACCGTTTGGAATTCGAATTCTTTCAGCTATAATATGCTCAGATGAAACTCCTTTAATCTTTCTAAAAAGTCTTAGATAATAATAGTACGCTAAATATACTCCACCTCTTGACGAAGCTGGCAATTGTTTTATTCCAAACAAAGCTTCTCTGAAATCTTTTTCAATATCTTTTTCGATTTCGATCTTATCTGAATCAGAAAAATTGTTAAAGTCTACATTTGGAAAATAAGTCCTCCCTAAATCTATAAAATCCATTTGAGCATCTCGTAAAAAATTTACTTTTTGAAATGCTGCGCCCAGCTTTTGAGCCGAAGGCTTTAGCTTTTCATACAAGTCTTTATCTCCTTCTGTAAAAACATGAAGACACATTAACCCTACAACTTCAGCGGAGCCCAATATATATTTTTCGTAGTAAGCTTGGTTTGAAACTTCTGGATTCAAGTCCATTTTCATGCTCTCTAAAAATGTTTCGATCAAATCCCATTCAATATCATATTGATTAACTGTCTCTTGGAAAGAGTTTAAAATAGGGTTAAGGCTGATACCTTGATCAATCGCTTCAATAGTATCAAGGCGAAATTTTTGTAATAAATTTGCTTTGTCATATCCATGAAAACTATCGACGATTTCATCCGCAAAACGAACGAATCCGTAAATATTATAAATGGGTGTTCGAATTGATTTATCCAAAAATTTAATCCCTAAAGAAAAACTCGTACTGTATGTATTCGTAACAAGTTTACTAGTTTTTACTGAAATTTGATCAAATAACTGCTTCATGTTCTTTAATGTCTTTAATTAATTGGTTAGCTACTAGTTGGCCCGAAATAATAGTAGGGGGAACACCAGGGCCAGGGACTGTTAATTGACCTGTATAATACAAATTTTCCACTTTTTTGCTTTTAATCTTCGGGTTTAGGAAAGCGGTTTGTTTCAATGTATTAGCAAGCCCATAGGCGTTTCCTTTGTATGCATTATAGTCTGATTTGAAATCAGCAACACAATAACTCCTTTTGTAAACTATTGCCTTAGAAACATCTTCCCCCACATATTTTTCAATGCGATTGAGAATAATCTGAAAATACTTTTCTCGTATTTCTTCTGTATCTGTCAAGTCTGTGGCAATTGGCATTAAAATGAAAATATTTTCCATGTTAGCCGGAGCTGTGCTTTCATCGGTCTTTGAAGGGCAACAAACATAGAAAAGTGGCTTGGTTGGCCATTTCGGATCTTCATAAATCTCTGCGGCATGTTTTTGGATATCTTCGTCAAAAAACAAATTGTGATGTTCTAGGTTTTGGATTTTTTTATTTATCCCTAAATAAAATATTAGGCTTGAGGGAGCAAATGTTCTTGATTTCCAATACTTTTCGCTGTATGTTCTTTTTTCTGTTGGAAGAAGTGATTGTTCGGTATGATTGTAATCCGCAGAAGAGAGAACTTTATCCACGTCAAATTTTCCGTTAGAAGTTTCAATATACCCTATGTTATTTCCTGTTAAATGCAAATTAGTTACAGTAGTATCCAAATGAAAAGTCACTCCTTTCTCTATTGCCAAAGAATAAAAGGCATCTATTACCTTTGAAAAACCACCCATAGGATAAAAAGTCCCTTGCTTCAATCCAGAATAATTCATCAAACTGTAAAGAGCAGGGGTGTCTTTGGGCTGCGCACCTAAAAACAAAATAGGAAACTCCATTATGGAGAGTAATTTAGGATGCTTAAAATATTTGTTTACGTGCGTTTTAAAAGAAGAGAACAATTGAAGTTTAAACGCAGCCTTTATGACATCTGCACGTATAAATTCTTTAATTGAAAGGCTTGGATTGAACACCAAATCTTTCATGCTTATAATATATTTTGTTTCAGCCTCCTTAATAAAAGCTATCAACTTATCACCGGCTCCTTTTTCTATTTCCTCGAATAAAAGAACAAGGTCTTCAAATTTTTCCGGAATTTGAATCGTTTCATTATTGTAAATAATTTGAAATCCTGGATTTAACTTTACCAAGTCAACATAGTCGTATAAATTCTTTTGAAACCTTTTAAAGAAGTTTTCAAAAACATCTGGCATCCAATACCAACTTGGGCCCATGTCAAATGTAAAACCATCAGCGATGAATTTACGAGCTCGACCCCCAATCTCCTTGTTTTTTTCGAATACGTGTACATCCATTCCCTTGTCCGCTAATTCGATAGCAGAGCAGAGACCTGACACGCCAGAACCTATTACACCAATCTTATTATTGTTTAACATACCGGATGTAAAGTTAAACAAAAAATAATACAACAATAAAATATGTTAAACTTTTTTTACCAGACACTGAACAGAATTGATTTTTTCAAAATCAATACCTCCTTCAATTTTCTGCATACTAAATGGATTTGCACTAATAAACACTTTTGATTCTGGATAGTTAGTGTTTATTTTTTTAACCAAGCCATTAATAGCCTTGGGCTCAAATTCTTTCACGAGAAAAAACAATAGATTGGCTTTAGGATATAACTCAATAACCGATAAAAGACTATCCCCTGGAACTCGTGCCCCCAAATAAATAACGGGCTTTCCTTGCTCTCTGATAATGAAAGAAGATAATAGAAGCGCGATATCGTGGACTTCTTCATAGGGCAAAAACAACACCCAAGGTTCGTCGGATGGATTTGCTGGAGGCACATTGTCTATAGCACTTTGAATTTTTTGATGAATCAGGTTGCTGAGAAAATGTTCTTGAGCGGGCATTAAGTCCGATTTTAACCAAAGCATGCCAACCTTTTCTAGCAATGGGTATACTATATTAATGTAAGTATCAACAAGTCCATGTCTCAGAATAGCTGATGAAAATGCTTTTTCAAATGCATATTCATCATAATTTATTGCCGATGAGATCAACTGATTAGTTATGACTTCTGAAACTGAATCGGTAAATTTAATATCACTAATTAATTCTCCAAGCTTTTGATTTATTTCATCATTAGACATTTCAGAAATTTTGGATATTTTAAGTCCAAGACAAAGTAGCGATGTCACATTAATTAGTTTTTTCAACTCTTCATCCCCGTAATACCTAATATTAGTATCTGTTCTTAGTGGCGTTAACAAAGAATATCTTTTTTCCCATATTCTAATAGTATGGGCTTTGATGCCTGATAATTTTTCTAAATCCTTAATTGAATATTGTGACATTTACTTGTGTTTAACCAAAAGGTAAAAATACTTAACAAAAGGTAATATACAAGGCTTAACGGATTAAATTTCACTTTCTTGGCTCATATTATTATTTGACAAGATTATAAAATCTGCGATAATCAAAGGTAAAAAAGGCGCCAATTTGCCTCAAAACGAATATTATGATAATTCCAAAAGGTAAACAATTGACCGAATCAAAACAAACACTTTAATTGATCACAAGGGGAAGTGATATTATAGATAATATAGTTTTTGCAAAACCATGTTATTTATGCGCTTATTTAATTGAGAGTACATTTTTAAATATTCTTTGTATTCTTCAATTGTAACCATTCCTATTATTAAAACTCTTAGCTCTTTTTTTAATTGTGTATCCGACTTCAATATATTATGGATCAATTTTGTTTTCTTGGCGAAATCCAATTCATCTAGGGATATTTTGTGCTTTTTTAAATAATGCTGAAAGCAGCAAATGATTAACTCGTGCTGAAGCTTGATAATAGGACGAAGGACTTCGTTTTGAAACCGTTCCATGTCACTAATATTATCAGTCATAATAATGCTGTTAATTGTTGGTCGGATTTGCTTTTTTGAAGTTGTCATGCTACTTTTTTAATTCGTTCCAAACCTTATCAGTGTCAAGCTTAAATGACCCTAAGTGTTTTCTTTTCCAACTATTGGGAGGAATCAATGACAAGAAATTTTCATTTCTATTGTCTTTTTGATATAAGTGATAAATTTCTCCTACTATAGGTTCAAACTCAAATTTGGATTTGTAAAGCAATTCATTCACTCTATAGGATTCTAAGAGTGATTGATACGTTTCTTTTATGCTATCTACTTTACTTTTTAAAACGTGGTTAAAACTGGTAACTCCTTGGATTTTCCACCTTGAAAGATTGTCTGCCTTGATGTGTGGGGCTCCAACAGAAGTTCCATAGGGCAACAAATTAGCATTGTAGGACTGGCTTTCTTTATCAAACACAACATTATCCGGTCGCTCTTTTTGATAAAAATTAGGTAATTTTCCTACCCGAGCATAAGGAATGTTTTCAAGCTTTTTCACAGAAGAATATTGATTTAATCCCGTTATGCAAACATCATTTGCTTTCTCCAAATCCAATTGACCATCTTCATCCAAGTATTCTTCCTTTGCCTCAACAAATTGCACTTCACCAACAATTAATCTGCATTGACCCTCTTTGATTTCAATATCCTCAACCAATTTCATTCCCATTTTCATTGTACTTTCCGCAACGAAGGGAGCAGAAAACTGTTCTACATATTCTTCATTGAGGTTGCAAACATCAAATTCCGATTGATCAGCTTCAACTTTAGCAGATGTGTAATGAGCTTGCTTGAAAAATGATTTATGGACGTGGTTTATAGTGTAGAAACCCGTTTCCATAATATTATTGTAAGTGTGCCGTGGGACCGATAAGGACCTCATGACAAATGCAATACGAGCAGGGTTTGAGCTTATATGTACTATCGAATTAAAAACCGCTAGGTTGGCACTACCGTTATCGTTTTTTGTTCCAATTAGATGCACACTTTTATAGCCAGACAAAGAATTGACGAACTTCAATCTGTATGCTTTTTCCCAAGAATCAATCTGTTTTTTTTTAAATATCATAAAAGTAATTAGGGTTAATTTAATTGTCACTTTATAGTTGAATACCCACCATCTACATGGATAATTTGTCCTGTTACCCAAGAGGATTTATGGGTTAATAAAAATGCTGCTGCTTCTGCAATTTCTTTTGCCTCTCCAATTTTCTTCAACGGATTTTTCTCAGATTGGAATTGAACTTTTTCTGCGGTATTTAGCAATTTGAGCGCCAGGGGCGTATCTGTTAGGGAGGGCGCAATCGAATTAACCCTTATCTTTGGCGCTAATTCCGCGGCTAAAGATCTAGTTAATCCCTCAATGGCTCCCTTCGACATGGATACCTGAGAGTGAAAACTAAAACCCGATTGGACCGCAATTGTAGAAAAAAGGACAATCGAAGAATTTTCACTTTTCTTCATCTTGGATAGCAGCTGTTTTATTACGTTGGTAGCTCCCAAAACTTGAAATTTGAAATCGTCAATAAAATCTTTTTCGCTGAACCGATGAAAAGGCTTTAAATTTATGCTGCCTGGACAGTAGGCCAAACCATGAATCTCTTCTGGAAAGTCGTCAATTTCCAAGTCGTCATTTAACACATCATATTTTAAATATTTTACATTTTTTCTGTCCGGAATAAAGTTGGTATTGTAGGTTGCTATTACTTTTGAACCTTCCTCTTCGAGAAGCTTTACAAGCTCGACTCCTATTCCTGTGGAACCTCCTATTACTATATAATTTTTCATTGTTTTAGTGAAATTTAAATGAATTCTTCGTTTTTCTTCTTGCCGACCATAATTGTG
>JAQWQH010000080.1 GCA_029244805.1 Flavobacteriales bacterium | reverse complement strand
TCGTTTAACTCAATTATATCCATGTCGCCTATAGTTAGACCAGCTCTTTTCAATGCTTTTTGCGAAGCCTTTACAGGTCCAATTCCCATGATTCGTGGTTCAACACCTGCAACAGCAGATGATACTATCCTTGCTTTTGGGGCGAGATTGTTTTTTGTAGCTGCTTGAGCAGAGGCAAGTAAAATTGCACCAGCTCCATCGTTTAATCCAGATGCATTTCCCGCTGTTACAGTTCCTCCTTCTTTTCTAAATGCAGGTCTTAGTTTACCTAGTATATCAAGAGTTGTAGTTGGCTTAATAAATTCATCTTTCTCAAAAATGATAGGGTCTTTTTTTCGTTGTGGTATAACAACAGGAACAATTTCTTCAGCAAGCCTACCGTTGTTTTGCGCTTCAGCAGCTTTCATTTGCGACCAGAAAGCAAATTGATCCTGATCTTCTCTGCTTATATTATACATGTCCACCAAATTTTCGGCAGTTTGCCCCATTCCATCTACACCGTATAATTCTTTCATTTTTGGATTGATAAAACGCCATCCGAAACTTGAATCGTGCATTTGAGCATCTCTACCAAATGGCTGAGACACTTTAGAAATAACCCAAGGAGCACGAGTCATGTGTTCTACACCTCCTGTAAGGTATATATCTCCATCTCCCACTTGAATAGCCCTAGCTCCGTTTATCGTGGAAGCCATTCCAGATGAGCAAAGTCGATTAACCGTTTCTCCGCCAATAGAATAGGGAAGTCCTGCTAACAAAGAACACATACGAGCTACATTTCTATTGTCTTCACCTGCTTGGTTTGCACAACCGTATAATACATCTTCAATTTCTTCTGTATTCAGAGATGGGTTTCTTACAACCAATTCCTTCATTACAATTGCTCCTAAATCATCGGTCCTGACAGGCGATAATGTGCCTCCGAAATTTCCTATTGGGGTTCTGATTGCATCTATTATGTAAACGTCTTTCATTTAAGGTTTTATTTTAAGAATTGAAATTAACTAAAATAAGAACAGTATTAATTAATAATTACCAATTAAAGCTCCCAATTCTTATTTGTTCTATAAACAGTTCCTTTAAAAAGAGCAACTGTTTCGTTGTCTTGATTTTTTACCGAAATATGATAAATAGCAATTTTGTAGGATAAACTTTCCTCAATAGCTTCAGCAGTAAGAACATCTCCAACATGACAAGGTTTTGTGTGGGATATGGAAGTTTCTATTGACATAGATTCCCTTCCTTTCGAATTGCACGCAAAGGCCAGTGCACTATCCGCTAAAGAGTAGGTAATTCCTCCATGAGCAATTCCAAAGCCATTTACCATTTCTTGCCTAACGGTCATGGTAAGTTTAGATTTTCCGATTCTTTTTTCTACAATATCAATACCTAGCCATTTGCTGAATAAATCGTTTTTATACATTTTATCGACGATGGCAGAGGAGGAAGGTTTTTCCATTTGATATTAAGCTTCTTGTGCAGTGGTTTTTGATCCTACTTTCCACTTTTCTGCAGCTTTAATAAAGTTTACAAATAATGGGTGCGGATTTTCGACAGTACTTTTATATTCTGGATGAAATTGTACAGCTACAAACCATGGGTGTTCCTTAATTTCCACAATTTCTACCAAATTGTTCTCAGGGTTAATTCCTGTGGCAACCATGCCGCGCGTTTCAAACTCGTTTAAGTAATTACTGTTGAACTCATAACGATGTCTGTGTCTTTCTTCAATATCATGTTTTTGATAGACATCATAAGCTTTAGATTCCCCTTTAATTTTACAAGGATAAGTTCCCAAGCGCATGGTTCCTCCCATTTCTTGAATATCTTTTTGCTCCTCCATAATATCGATAACAGGAGTATCTGTGTTTTTATCAATTTCCACAGTATTGGCATTCTTATGTCCTAATACATTTCTTGCAAATTCGATTACAGCACATTGCATACCTAAACAAATACCAAAGAATGGTACTTTATTTTCTCGTGCATATTTAATTGCCAATATTTTTCCGTTAATACCTCTTGTTCCAAAACCTGGAGCAACCAGTATCCCTCTCAGATTGCCAAGTTTTTTGTCAATATTTTCTTCTGTAATTGATTCCGAATGAATCCATTTTACATTTATCTTACATTCGTTAATTGCTCCGGCATGAATAATTGCCTCTGCTATTGACTTGTAAGAATCTTTTAGTTCGACATATTTACCTATTAATCCAATCGTAATTTGTGATTTAGGATTCTTAAATTTATTTAGAAAATCCTTCCAAATAGTTAAATTAGGCTCTCCATTTAAGGGTATATTCAAATGCTTTAAAACTACTTGATCCAATCTTTCATTTTGCATTAACAAAGGCACATCATAAATAGTTTCTGCATCAATTGATTCAATTACTGCTTCAATATCCACATTACAAAACCGGGCAACTTTTGATCTGATTTCCGGACTTAAATTATGTTCAGTTCTACAAACCAAAATATCGGGCTGAACCCCATATTCCAAGAGCATTTTTACCGAATGCTGAGTTGGTTTTGTTTTCAACTCTCCAGACGCTGCTAGGTAAGGAATTAGTGTTAAATGAATAAACAATACATCCTTGGATAATTCCCATTTTAGTTGACGTATGGCTTCTATAAATGGAAGTGATTCTATATCTCCAACGGTTCCACCTATTTCTGTTATGACAAAATCATACTTTTTAGTGTTTCCTAAAAGTTGAATATGTTCTTTAATTTCGTTTGTTATGTGTGGAATAACTTGGACAGTTTTTCCTAAGTAATCACCTCTTCTTTCCTTAGAAATTACCGACTGATATATTCTTCCTGTAGTAACATTATTTGCTTGAGATGTAGGGGCATTCAAAAACCTTTCGTAGTGGCCTAGGTCTAAATCTGTTTCTGCACCATCCTCCGTAACGAAGCATTCACCATGTTCGTATGGATTTAATGTTCCTGGGTCAACATTCAAGTAGGGATCCAATTTTTGAATAGTTACTGAAAAGCCTCTTGCTTGAAGAAGTTTTGCTAAAGAAGCTGAAATGATACCTTTTCCGAGTGAAGAAGCTACACCACCTGTGACGAAAATGTATTTTGTTGTTTCTGACATGCCGTATCTTAAATATATGAATACGGGACGTAAAGATACAATAGAATGACTTTCTAATAGCTATTTTTTTTCAAAACTTTTGAAAAAAGTCAAACTAGGCCCAAATCAACAATAGGAGAGTATGGTGAATTGTTTAGAATGTCCAACTAAATCCAAGGCTAGGAATCAGTGGAAGCTGGTAAACTTTTTCGTTTGTAATTCTATCTACAAAGAAAATATTTTCACGACTATATGCGTTTGTTGCACTAGCCGTAATTTCCATCTTGCTTTTGTTCTTTAATTCAATATGCTTTTTTAAAGTAATGTCTAAACGGTGGTAAAAAGGTAATCTTCCGTTGTTTATATCGGCATATAAAATGCCTAATTGATCCGTATTGTCTGTTGTTATATTCGTTCCTATACCTTGAGAAAAATCAATGTTTTGATAATACCCTTGTGTTTGTGTAAATGGCAATCCAGAACCGAGGTTCCATCTCCCATTTAATTCCCAGTTTTTCTTTTTGTCTAAGAAATAAGTTGCGATAAAATTAATATTATGCCTTCGGTCAAAAACTGGAGCATATGTTTGTATTCCATCCCATCTGTCAACTTTTCCGAGGGAGTATACAAACCAAATATATGTTTTGCTTGTCGAATACTTTAAAACTACATCAACACCATATGCTTGACCGGTCTCAACGATATAATCCTTTTTCAAAACATCTGGAATAGAAGGGTCTGTGCTTGGAGAGTCGTCGTATATTTTATTTCTGTTCGTATTTGTTAATTGGCTAAACCATTTGTAATATCCTTCCATGTTGAGCGATAAGTTTTTGCCTAAATCATACTCAAAACCGGCTATAGCATGTGTCGCTTTTTGAAGAGAATGTTTTAATTCCTTCGTTTTTCCTCCTGGAGAAGTAAGCTCATCTTGCAAATCCTCAGAGCCCGTTAGAAAACCATAAAATAAATTTACCACATCTCTATCAGAGTTGGCACTTGTAAGGTTTTGAGAATATAATCCTCCGGCAAATTTTAAACGAAAACCTTCATTAACATTATATTTAATACCTAATCTAGGTTCAGGTGATGAAACTTTTGATGTTGCATAAACTTGCATTCTGAAACTAGGATTAAGAACAAGTCTCCCTCTAACTATTTTATAATCGATATAAGCAGAAATTTCGGTAGTGTTTTGCGTTTGTTCAATTTCTCTTCCTGCGGAATTAAAGAAAGAATACTCTGTACGCAGACCTTCTAAAGATATTCCATATTTGATTTCATCATCTCCTTCTAAAAAGTATTTAAAATCAAATCCTCCACTAAATCCTTTCACTGTACTTGAATCTGATGCGCCTATATTATCCGGGTTTGGCAAATTTTCGCGCATTCCAATACCATATTGCGAGTAATTAAATTTTCCACTAATCAGAACTGGAGTTCCTTCTGGTACCACAACAAAGTTTGTACCTATTCCATAAGAATTCCAATCTAATGTAGAGAGTTGTTGCCATGTAACATTGTCTCTAAAATTAAAACCAAATACGTTGAATTTACTGCCGTTATTTCCATGCATAGATATTTTTCCATATAAATCAGTAAAACCGTAAGGTAACCCTGCTGTATCTATATAGCTGTATAACAATTTGGAACTTTGGTCTAAATAGGAATGTTTTCCAGAAAATAGGTATGTAATATTAGCTCTACCATCATTCGCTTCTCTTTTCTTTTTGCCTTGCAATGGACCTCCTAAAGTTAATTTTGCTCCAAAAGGGTTCAAAGCAACTCTTCCCTTTGTCTTTCTTTTGTTACCATCTTTGGTTGTTATGTCCATAATGGAAGAAATTCTTCCTCCATAGGTAGCACTATATCCGCCTGTGTAAATGTCAGCATTTCGAATAACTTCTGTATCGAACACAGAGAAAAACCCAATTGAGTGAAAAGGGTTATAAATTATCATTCCATCCAATAACACTTTGTTTTGCACTGGAGAACCACCTCTAACATACATTTGTCCACCTTGGTCACCAGTTGTTACAACACCTGGTACTGTTTGGAAATAGGTTGCAATGTCAGATTCGCCACCCACTGAAGGAACTGCTTTAATATCTTTTTTAGTGGCTTTTATTACAGAAATTTTAACCTTAGTTTTATCTTCTATTCTGCTTGCATTAATTTCAACTTCTTCTAATACACTTTCTAAAAAAAGATTTTGGCTAGTTATTCTTCCTGCTTTTACTGTTATTTCAATTTCCATTGGTGCGTATTCAATTGATCCAATAGTTAAAGTATATGTGCCGGCTGGTACTTTTGAAATCTGATAAAAGCCATTTACATCGGTGGTTCCGCCATATGCTTTATCCTTAATTAAAACACTACTAAAAATCACGGGATCCCCCGATTCTTTTTCAAGGACAGTTCCCCTAATTGTTCCGGTTTGGCTCATAGCAAATGAGCATAGGAACGTGAAAATAAAAGTTAAAATGGTGTAGGTTGCTTTCTTCATTTCTGAATTAAGAAGTTAGGTTTTATAGAATCCAAATTTAGGCTAAAGTATGAATAATCGAATTAAAAAAAACAACGGAAATGTAATTAATACATGTACGGTATTGATTCTTGAGTGAAAGGAAAAAAAAGGGTTATTTGTTATTTTCCATTATGTAGTTTAACACCTTCGTCATCAAATGAATCCTATCTTTTCCTCTTACATTATGCGGATGCATCGGATAAGGGAAGAAATCGATTTGCACTCCTTCCTCAACACATTTTTGGACAAAAGCCAAATTATGTTGCATTACAACAACATCATCAACAGTTCCATGAATCAATAGTAGTTTTCCTTCTAAATCATTAACATAGGTTAATGGGCTAGATGTTTTATAGCCTTCCGGATTTTCTTGAGGAGTATCCATGTATCTTTCACCATACATTACCTCATACCATTTCCAGTCCATAACGGGGCCACCTGCAACACCTGTTGTAAATGTTCCAGGGGTTCGAGTCATTAAAGAAGTTGTCATAAATCCTCCATAGCTCCATCCATGCACGGCCATTCTATCATTATTAACAAATGAAAGAGATTTTAAATATTCCACACCAACTAATTGGTCTTCTATTTCAATTGTTCCGCATTGCCTGTGAATAATTTCTTTGAATTTTCTTCCTCGGTTGGAAGTTCCTCTATTGTCAATTGTGAAAACGATATAATCTTGCTCCGCTAACCAGTTCATCCACAAGCTAGATCCAGCATTCCAGCTATTTGTAATAAGCTGCACACCCGGTCCTCCATAGACATAAACAAGTACAGGATATTTTTTGCTATTATCAAAGTTGGATGGTTTTATCATTCTTCCATAGAGCGGTGTTCCATCTTTTGCTTTTAGTTCAACCAATTCAATTTGTCCCGTTTTATGGCCTGATAGTGGGTTTGGCGCACTGAAAAGATTTGTAACATCACCCTTTTTGGTTCCAATAACATCAATTTGTTTTGGAGTAGTCAAGTTTGAATAATTATCCAAAAGATACTTGCCATTCGTATGCGGTTTTACATTATGAACGCCTTTAGCTTTGGTAAGCTGTGTTACTTTTTTAGTTTCTATATGCACGGAATATGCATGTAACTCTCTTCCATCTGCACTTGTTCCTTCAAAAAGTAAGCAGTTGGTTTTTTTGTTAAAACCTTTAATTCCGGTTACTTCCCATCTGAAATCAGTTAATTGATTAATCAAAACACCTTCTGTGTTGTACAGGTAGATATTGAAATATCCATCTCTTTCACTCAACCAAACAAATTGATCTTTTTTCCCAGGAATAAAATAAGGTGCGTATATAGGTTGTAGAAATGTAGTGTGTTTTTCTTCAAAAAGTGTTTTTATTTTTTTTCCAGTTACCGCATCATACTGATTGAACCAAAAGTGATCTTGGCCTCTATTCATTTCAACAATAAAGATTGTTTTTTCGTCTGGGCTCCATGTCACGTTAGATACATAATGCTCTAATGGCTCTCCCGTTTGTAAATAAATAGTTTTCTTATTTGTCACATTATAAATTCCAACTCTACCATACTCACTTGCCTCACCGGCCATTGGATATTTTATGCTTTTTAATGAGCCAGTTCGAGTTGAGATATCTAATAATGGGTAATCCGCTACATTGGTTTCATCCTTTTGATAAAATGCTAAATAATTTCCTGTTGGTGACCAAAATGTCCCCTTTGATATTCCAAATTCAAAACGATGAATTGCTTGTCCGGTCACAATGTTTTTGTCATTATTGTTTGTAATTGGAATCATAGAATCTTTCTCAGTAGCTATATATAAATTGTTATCCACTGTGTATGCAATTGTCTTGGTGTTAAGGTTGAAATCATTATTTAGTGCGCTTTCTGGATAATGGATGGAAGAGAATTTTCCTCTGTTATCTCCGTTGTAATTGTAAACAATCTTATTTCCATTGTGATCAAAAACAAGTTGCTCTGAAGAAATTCTTTGGACATAAGGAAGGTATTTCAAATCAGTAACGTTTTCTTGTATGCTTTTTAGTGTGATTTGTTCCGCTACTCTAGCATCGGGAAGTGCCGTAGCAGGAAGAATGAAATAGGTGTTTTCTTTGGCATGGGCATATTTATCCACATCAGTTAACCATTGAGTCCATTTTAATGACTTAGGATATAACCCCTCGTAGTAACCCATTACCGAGCTTTCAATTGTTAAATTTTTATCTTGAGCAACAGCTGAAGAAGTTATAAAAAGTAAAAAAAGTATTTTTTTCATAATGCTTATTCTTTTGGAAATAATTTGAGTCTTCTTTTTAATTTGTCAATCTCATTCTTCCCCTTTTCAATATTTCCATTAACACCTTTAAGAAGTGCTTCGGCACCTTTAGAGTTGGCGAAGAAACCTAAATTATTCTCGTAATTAGCAACTTCTTTAATGATGTCATTTATTTTATTTCTAATTTTTTCTTTCTCTTGTTGAAATAATTTTTCTGAATTACCGCTAGCTTTTAAGCTGTCTATTTTAGCTTCAAAGAGGATTTTTTCTTTTTCAGCATCATCCATTTTTAAATTATTGTAATGTGCATCAATAGCATTTTTAAATGCCTTGTAAATAGCCTCTTTCTTTTTAAAAGGAACATTTCCAATTTTAGTAAATTCAATCGAAAATGTTTTAAGATCAGTTATAGCTTCTTTTGCATCCGCTTTGTGTTTATATGCTTTTATTTTTTCTATCAACGCCTCTTTTAGTTTCAAGTTATCTTCATTTTCGATGTCCATTTTCTTGAAGTGTTCCTCTCTATTTGTAAAAAACGCATCGCATTTTGTTCTAAATGATTTCCATAACTTTTGTTCAGCATGATGTCCGGCATGACCAATTTTTTTCCAATCTTCTTGTAATCTTTTTAGTGCATCAGCAGAATTTTTCCAATCCGTAGATTTGGATAAGGCCTCTGCTTTCTCAATCAATTTAGCTTTTAGTTCTTTCTTTTTATCGAAAACATCATTTCTAGCCGCATAAAAAGCAGATTTCGCATCAAAAAAGGTGTCAAATAATCCTCTAAAATCATTCCATATTTTCTCGTTATTGCCTTTTGGAACATGACCGACATTTTTCCATTCTTTTTGAATTTCTAGTAATTCTTTCGTGAGTTTGTCCCAGTCTTTATGTTCAAGGGCCTCTTTTGAAATAATTTCTTTTACTTTTTCAATAAGAGCCAATTTCTTGATTAAATTCTCTTTTTGTAATTCTTTTTGATCTGTATAATGTAATTTTATCTTGGCGTATAATTCTTTTACTGTTGACCAATATTCTTCTTTTAACTTCTCCCAATGCTCTTTGAATGTTGGTCCAACTTCATCCCATTCATTTTGTAGTTTACGCAAAGACCTCTCCACTTCTTTGATTTTCTTTTCTTCTAAAAGAGTTTTTGCCTTATGGATGATTTGATTCTTCAAAGAGTAGTTTTTCTTTAAATCATTTTCCTTTAGCTCTTTATAAATATCAATGTTATAGCTGAATTGCTCACTTAATTTACTGTATGCTGCTTGGATTTTGTTGTGCTTATCTTGAGGTATTGCCCCAATAATATTCCATCGTTCTCTAATTTCTTTAATTGCGCCAAATAGCTTTCCTAAATTCTCTTCGTTTTCAATAAGTTCAGTGAAATCCGCAATAATTTCCTTTTTTAAGAATAGGTTTTTTTCTTCTTCGGCTTTAATGAAGGCATAGTATTCTGTTTTCTTTTTTTTATAAGATTCGATGGCAGCTAGAATATCTTTGTTTAGTTTTTCACTTTCTACATCAATTTCATCATCTTCATCTTGAGCACCACTTTCTTTTTGCTCACTATTATATATTGCGTAGAATGCCTTTTTTAGTTTGTCAATTTCAGAGCCAATTTCGTCAATTTCACCTGTATTTATTAAAGCAAGTAGCTTTTTTAATATTTCTATCTTATTCATTTTCTAAAAACGTTTTCTATTCAGTGAAGCGAAATTACTTCGAATGGGTTATTTATGCAAAATTTTATTAACCACCTATGCTTACTATTCTCATTAGTTCAGCACACAGCATGGCTCCAAATGTTCCAACAGCATAACCTAGTACTGCTAATAACACTCCTACGGGCGCTAAGGAAGGGCTAAAAGCTGATGCAACAACTGGCGCGGATGCAGCTCCACCCACATTAGCCTGACTGCCGACAGCAACAAAAAAGAATGGCGCTTTAATTAATTTAGCCACTCCCAAAATAATAATCGCATGAATAAGCATCCATATAGCACCAATTAAAAACCAAGAAGGGCTTTCAAAAATTTCCGTAAAATTCATATGAGTACCGATAGATGCAACCAATACATATAGAAAAATACTTCCTATTTTGGAAGCTCCAGCGCCTTCATAATTTTTTAACTTAGTGAATGATAGTCCAACGCCAATAAGGGTTGAAAATACAATCAACCAAAAAAATCCGCTAGCAAACGAGGTTAATCCGATTTTTTCAAGCGTATCTTTTATTTCGCTAAAATAAGGAGTAGTGATTTGTGATAATATGTGTGCCAACCCAGCACCAGCAATTCCAATTCCAGCAATTACCATTAAATCAGTTGTGCTAGGAATTTTAGAAACTTTAGCAGTAAAACCTTCCATCTTTGCTTTCAGGTCAGTTATAGCGGAAGAATCGGCTTTAAATTTTTTGTCAATTCTTTCATGAATTCCAGCTCCATATAGTAAAACCGCCATCCAAACATTTGCAACTAACACATCAACAACAATCATTTTTGAGAATATATCATTGGGAGTTTCATAAACCATTTTCATTGCTGTTTGGTTTGCTCCCCCTCCAATCCAGCTGCCAGCTACCGTTGCAAGCCCTCTCCATATCTCTCCAGCGTCAGCACCTAGCCATTCTGGAGCAATAGAGGCAACAATCATTAATGCAATTGGCCCTCCAATAATAATTCCCAAAGTCCCTGCAAAAAACATAATTAGCGCTTTTGGACCAAGTCGTATAATACCTTTTAAATCTATACTTAAACAGAG
>JAQWQH010000045.1 GCA_029244805.1 Flavobacteriales bacterium | reverse complement strand
GATACTCGCTGGTCTGAAGGTCTTGGGATAAAGCCTGGTTCTGTTCGAATACTATCCGTGGCTATATCGTTTGCAGTATATCCTGTAATTATTTCTTCTCCATCAGAATTATAATAATCATAATAATAATCATCCAAAATATCCTCCTGTGTTTTCATGTAGGATAAGGAAGCGTAAGACTCAATTCCTTTTACAAATTCTCCATTAATTTTTAAGTCAATTCCAGTTGCATATCCCTTAGCGTTGTTTTCTCCATAATAACGAATTCTGACATTATCAATTTCATAAGGGATAATGTCGGTTAAATGTTTGTAGTATGTTTCGGCGCCAAATTTAAATGGCCTTTTCCACATAAAGAAGGTGTAGTCACTTCCCAAAACAAAATGTATAGATTTCTGCGCTCTTATTTCAGGATTGATTGCTCCTTGAAGATTTCTAGTCTCTCTATAAAAAGGAGGTTGATAATAAAAACCAGTAGCAAAACGAAAACTTACATTACGTCTGTAAATTTCATCTTCACGGACATAAAACCACGCAGGGCGAAAATTGAAGCTAATTCTTGGCGAAATGACTAATTGGTTGTTGTAATCCCAGTAATTGGCTCTTACACCACCTGTCATACTGAAATAGCTATTTGTTTCAATTGTGTCTTTTATATTGTATGTGCTGTCTTTGGTTCTTACTGAGTCTTCGAAATAAATAGTTTTTGGAATTGCTATCCGGTACATATCTTGAATGTATCCGGAAAGACGATTGGACTGTAAATTATTTTTGGACTTAACAACGCTGCTTAATCTGAGGTACTGATACGGTTGTGCTGTAGGGTCAATATAACCAACAGAATCTTGTGGATGTGGTATATTAAAACGAGAAGAATCAACCTGATTCCATTCACTAATTTTATCATTTATTATTTCATGCTGGTACTTTGCTCCCCATTGAAATTTATGTTTTCCTGATTTAAAAGTACCTTTATGGTAAGCATTGGTTACTGTTGCATTTAATTCATTTCTCGCATGGTTTAAAAATGCGCCAACTCCTCTGTTAAAAGCAACTTCTCCTAGGTCATCACTTCCTAAATCTCTTTCTAGTTCGTCCAACTTATATTCACCTAACAGGTCAAAACTTTCTGTTTCATGCGTTTGGTAAATAGAGGAAATAAATTTTAATGTGAGTAAATCATTTGGTTTGTGGGTCAAAGAAGCTGCTGCCATATAGGTTTCGAATTGCGTAATTTCTTGTCCCTCATAAAAAACGGTAAAGCGCAGTGCTTCATTGATACTACCAAAATTTGTTTCTCTACTTTCTGGAACAACTCTAAATTTATTTTTAGAATACGTTCCAAAGATGGAGAGCTTTGTTTTTTCTGTAAGCAAGAAATTGAACATACCTTGGTAATCCACAAATATAGGCTTGTATTCTCCTTTCGTATCTAGGGCTCCCAATAAGTAGGAGTTGGTTCTGTATCGAATTCCAGTAATAAAGTTAAATCGAGAAGATACGTTTTGCTCAATATGTGCAGCAGCTCCAAGCAAACTGGAAGTAAAAGTGCCTTTAAATTCATCTGGAGTAGTGGCTTCAGAATAAGTAATGTCCAGAACCGAAGAAAGTTTATCTCCGTATTTGGCATCAAATCCACCTGCAGAAAAAAGAATGTCACTAACCATGTAGGGATTAATGAAACTCAACCCTTCTTGCTGTCCGGAGCGAGCTAAAAAAGGACGGTAGACCTGAATATCATTAACATATATTAGGTTTTCATTGAAGTTTCCACCTCGAACATTATATCCGGCAGAAAGTTCATTGTTTTGCGAAACGCCAAAATTTCCAAATTTTAATGTTTGTTCCACATTTTCACCGATTCCGGTTATTTCTGAGGGTGGTATTGGTTTAAAATATCCGATGGCTCCAGTTCCAGGATCTTTAAACGTTACCGTGTGTTCCGAGAAAGTTCGTGAATTCATAGTAACTCTTACCTCTTTAGTCTCATTTGCAAACAATGTATACGATGATTTCTTGTTCCAGTATTGAGCGCTGCTATATTTTATGGTAATTTTTTCATTCGCAGGAACTTGGATGCTGAATTTTCCATTTTTGTCTGTAACTGTACCTTTTGATGTGCCGGTCAGCACAATATTTGCATCCACTACAGGTTCTTCGAATTGATTGTAAAGAGTTCCCTTTATTACACCCGTGCTTTGTGCACCAATTTGAATAGTGTAAAACAGTAGGAGAATAAAAATGGATAATTGAAATTTCATGTATTTGATTGGCTAATCTTTGCGTTTAAAATCGCCATTTTTCCATGCCTTAATAAATTTAGACCATGCAATTGGATTGAGCAAATTAATAGGGGGAGCTTGTCCAGCATAGTATAATTTACTCTGGTACTGTTGCATTTGCCATTTATAATTCATAGCGGCATCCATCGGAGTAGCATCGGCTCTTTCCTTTAAAGATGCTCTTTCCAAGTTCGCTTTTGCTCTTTTATAATCGTCATTTGGTATATCTGCATTTACAAATACTTCAGCGAATTGTTCCTTAGAAGGCCATGGATATATATGCGCAGCTTTAAGAAGTATGGTATCCTTATACATCACTTGAATTAAGGAATATTTGCTGGTGTTGAGAGTGTCGGGAATAATAAAATTGGCTTTTTTGTATCCTACAGAAGAGAAAATAATTGTATCTCCCTTATTAGCAACAAATGAAAAATATCCAAAAAAGTCAGAAGTTGTGCCTCTTTTAACTGATTTGTCAATAATATGGCAAAAGGCAACGGCTTCTAGGCTATCTCCAGAAACGACTACACCACTGAATTGAATTAAGGTATTTTTAGTTGTGTCTTTTTGTCCAAAACTAAAAACTGTTGAAAAGCAAATAGATAGAGCTAAGAATAAATTTTTCATCATGTTTATAGTAATAAAACTCTCCAAAATTTAATTTATTATCCAAATCTACAAAATGAATTACGAATGAATCTCTTTATGGAAAGGATTTCTAATAATAAAAAACAAGTTTGTACAGAATAAGATTTCCGGTTTTTCTTTTTCCTTTTTTTTAGAATCGCCATTGGTTGCAATCTTTCGGTCATATTTTCTATAAAGTTTTGACTATTTTCAGTAATTTAGTTCAAAAATTTTTTATCAAAAACCAAACTATCATTCTCATGAACAAACTTAAGGTCATTGGATGTGCTTTTTATTTTTTTTTAATGGGTAATTTAACTTGTCAGGAAGTTATAGCGACACAAGGTAATTCAAGTTCAAATTCTATAGCTACTTTAGATTATACGATAGGTGAGGTTGTAACTATGACGGGGACAGATAATCAGAATGATATTACTCAGGGTTTCCATCAGCCAATATTTGAAATTACCACTATAGTTAATACTGAAGTTTGTTGCGAGGTTAATATTTTTCCAAACCCAACCATAGATCAGCTTAACATACAAGTAAAAGAAATTAATCAATTTTCCAGGTTCGATCTTTTTGATGTAAATGGAAAACTTCTAAACACAAGATTAATAGATCAGAATAACATGCAACTTTCTTTTTATAAATATGCAACGGGAGTGTATTTTATTAGTTTCATTTCGACCGAAAACCAACTAATCAGAACATTTAAAGTTCAAAAATCATATTAACTATGAAAAAACACATACTATTATTTTTGTTTACTATTTTGTTGGCAGTGCCTTCATTTTTTTCTCAATCTCCACCAGAAGCTTTTAAATATCAATCAATTGTAAGAGATTCATCAGGAAGTATGTTACAAAATCAAGCAGTTGGTTTTCAGTTTACGATTATTCAGGGTAGTATAAATGGTAATGCAGTTTATCAAGAATCATTCAGTTTAAATACTAATTCTTATGGACTAGTAAATTTAGACATTGGTTTAGGAACTGTAATAAGTGGAAGTTTTTCAAACATAGATTGGAGCCAAGGACCTTATTTTATTGAAACTGGACTTGACGTAAGTGGAGGAACGAATTATTCAATTATGTCAACGAATGAATTGATGAGTGTTCCTTATGCT
>JAQWQH010000005.1 GCA_029244805.1 Flavobacteriales bacterium | reverse complement strand
GAGTTGATTTGCCTCTCAATTGAGAAAGGTATTCGCAAACCTCTATTACCTGACTTTGATAAACCCCTGAATAAACATCCCCAAAAGTCAAATAGATCATAAAACGGTTAAAATTGCTTCTATAATACGTTCTGTTGCTTTTCCATCCCAAAGTTCCGGAATTGAACCTTTCTTATATGAACCATTCTCGATCATTTTAATGACCTCCTGAACCCTATCCATATTGAATGGCAACAAAGTATTAGTACCTATATCAACTGTGCTAGGACGCTCAGTATTTGGCCTTAACGTTATGCAAGGAACTTGTCTGTAGGTAGACTCTTCTTGAATCCCTCCTGAATCTGTAACAATAAATTTACAGTTTTTAACTAATTGCTGAAACTCAAAATATCCGATTGGACCTGAAATCACCAAATTTTCATTTTTAATACAACGATCCAATAAACCTAACTCCTTCAATTTGTTGTTCGTTCTAGGATGTACTGGAAAAAATACCTTATATTTCTTTGTTAGGTCTTCAACTAACTCTATCAACTTAACTAATTCACCTACATTATCCAAAGTAGCTGGCCGTTGCATTGTCATTAACACAAACTTTCCTTGATCCAGTTTCAGGTCCCCCATGATAGACGATGTATCAATTTGCTTATTAAAAGTCACCATGGTATCAATCATTGTGTTTCCCACAAAAAATGTCTTCCCTTTTTTCTGTTCTTTATCTAGATGCTTCAAACCACTTTCTTCCGTTACGAAATAAAAATCAGTAATTTCATCAGTAAGGATCCGATTTATCTCTTCTGGCATTGTTCTATCAAACGACCGTAAGCCACTTTCTATATGCCCAAGTTTTATTCCTAATTTATTTGCTGTTAGTGCCGCTGCTAAAGTTGAATTAACATCTCCTGGCACCAACATGATATCTGGTCGAAAAGTATTCTCAATCAACTCTTCTAATCCAAGCATAATATTTGCCATTTGAGTATTTGGTGACCCTGCCCCTATTTTCAGAAAATAATCTGGTCGTAATTGAAATTGATCAAAAAATATATTGGCCATTTCATCATCATAATGTTGACCTGTATGTACAATTTTCACTTCAAGATTTGAATAAGCTTCAGCTACCCTTTTAAATTGAGTAACCTTAATAAAATTTGGTCTAGTACCAATTACTATTAGAACTTTTTTCATTTTAAATCTTTAAATATTTCCTTCGCGATTGATTCAACTGAATATTGCTCAATTTTAAACTCTTTATTAAATACTAACTTATGATTCCTTTTCATACTTAACAAAAATTCTAACTTCTCTTTAATAATTTCCGGTGTTATGCCAACACCTATTTTATGTTTTTCTACGAAGCCACAAGCGTCACCTTCTTCTCCAAAAATAGCAATATATTTGTATTGTGAAAGATATTCATAATACTTAGTAGAAAACGAATCTTTAAGGTCTTTGGTCAAAAACAACATTGCCACATCATGCTCATGAATTTTTTGATAAACTTCAGATAAAGATATCGTTCCATGAAACTTAAACACATGGCTAAGGCCTTCTTTTTCTATCAACTCCTTATACCTTAGCTCAAAAGTTCCGTAAAAATTAAACTCAACCTCATTCCTTTCCTCGTCCAACAGATCTTTAACATACGCTACAAGCGGATTAAAAACATAATCCAACTTATCATATAAATTACCAGTGTAGATCAAGCGTAGTTTTTTTTTCACAAGGTTCTTTTTACTCATCACTTTGCTAACATCATCTGTATCATACCCATTTAATATAGTTTTAACTGGAACTCCATCTGGAACAATTGTTCTAAAATAATTACTCATTGTATCATTTACAGTGTAAACAAAATCGGCTTTAGAAATAGTTTCCTTTTCTATTCTTTGCTCTGCTTCTAGCCTTTCTTTAGACATGTCCTTGTATTGATACCCCATTTTATTTGTTGTCCACGGGTCTCGGTAATCCATTATCAAATTTACATTTCTATACTTATTTTTTATTTGGCTTGTATAATAAGTAAGGTAAAATGGTGCACCAGTGACAATTATATTGAGATAACCAACTTCAATCAACTTTTCCAATTCTGATATTAGTTGATGTTTAAGTCCGATTGCTGGGTCATAAATATTGGCATCATGACTATTCTGCATACTTTTTACAGACAGTTTATATCTTACCTTACCAATGATACTTCTCGGAGCAGGATGTTTAATGTAATAGGGCTGTTTTGGAACAAGTTTTATAATTTGGTTTTCAAACTCCTTTATATCTTCTGCCCAGGAAGAACCAGAACCATCAGAAAAGCTAATTACTTTAACATCTACTCCTAATCGTACGAGAAACTTTGCAAATTTAGCCCAGCGTCTACCTCCAATACCTTTAGCTGGGGGAAATGTATATGCTATTATTACTACTTTTCGCCCCATTTTTTTGCTAAATTATGATAAAAATCTGTATAGTTTTTAGAAGCTCTAAAGTTACCTTTCCAATATTCGCGAATATTCTCTCTAAACTCTTTTGTTCGATATTTCTCTTTGTTTTCTTCAATTATTGAAACTACCAGACTAGAAGTAAATTCCTTATTAATAAGCCAACCTGTTTGATTACAAACTATTTCCGAAGTCCCACCTACATCTGTTGCAATCACCGGTATTCCAAAGCTGATAGCTTCCATAATAGAAACAGGTAAGCCTTCTGTTTCAGACAAGTTTATAAATAAGTCTACCCCTGTTGACTGATAATATGACAACAAATTTCCATTGGGTTTCCTACCCATAAATACACTTTCAATATTATCGGGTAACTCTTTGGCTTTTTCTTTTATATCTTCTAGTAAAATTCCATCACCAAAATGAACCCATTCGATATCTAATTTAATGAGTTTTAATATTTCAATAATCAACTCTACCCGCTTTAAAGCTATCATATTGGAGCACGACACTATTCTGATTTTATCCCCTTTAGGAATCGGTGACATTCCGTTACCTTCTGTACCCAAATAAGAATACTGTACCTTATCTTGATAAGCAGGATATTTTTCCTTTAAGTATTTTGCACCTGATTTTGAAACACAATAAACTTTATCTATTGCTTTCATTTGAAAACTTCTAAAATGAATATACCCTAAAAAATTTCTTTCTTCATATAAATCATATCCATGCGCTCTGGTAAAATATATCAATTTATTTCTACTCGCTAAAATAGATAAAAGGCTACTCCAGAAATCAAACCAATAAGTATAGTGAACAGCATTATTAAGACCTTTTTCCAATAGATAACTACTCAATTTATTCGCTTTTGAAAAAACAGACACAATGAAATAAAATTTAATCTTATACTCTTTTTTATAAATCTTTTTATGCTTGATTTCCTGAAAAAACAAACGACTAATAGCTCCTAAATTACCTATAATTGTTTTACGAACATTAACACTTTCAAACTCCTTAGAAAGTTCAATAACCTGCACATTCTTAGGAACCGATCTTAGCTCTCCCTCAATGACCAAGGGGAAAACATATACCTTGTCGAAACTTTCTGAAAGAAATATTATTTCGTTTTCAATAAATGACTCTCCCGTTCCGTAGGGATAAGACTTTGTATATAGACAAATACTCTTTTGTGCCATTCAATAAGTTATATATTCCTTAATTTTGATAATAAATTTCGTAGATACCATGTTAATTTAATAATTCCTGCAAAATATTAAGAATTTTATCTGTTTCTCTACTAAATGAGTGTTGTTCAAAATTATAATTGGTATTCGGGAAACTCGAATCATTAATTTTCAATTTGAATTTATCAATGGTATCGGATTGTATATTTTCAATATGAATCCCTAAATTATTTTTCACTAAAAACTCTGATACTTTCCCTTGACCTCCAAAATACAATATTGGTTTCCCGGTACAAATAATTTCGAAGAATTTTGATGAAAAAGCATTTTTACTCCAAGCAGGACGGAACAATACTATGCAATCAGACTTCATAAGGACGTCAACATACGAATCATATTTTAACATCGAATGAAGCTCTATGTGGTTACTCTTATTCAATAACTTTTCATAAGATAGATAAGGCACATATAAATGAACTGAAATATTTTTTTCAACTGTATTATTATATAAGCTAATAAACTTTACAAAATTCTCAATTTCGTGATCCATCCCTTCATAAAGCTGACCACCATAAACAATATTCATACTGTTTAATGCACTAGAAACAACTTCCCCACTTTTTATATTTAAATATTCTTCATCAACACAATGTGGAACTACAAACGTTTTAACGGATTTATTTTTCGACTTTAGGTGCTTAATAATATCCCCATTAACGGCAAAACAAGCATCCACAGCATCAAGAATTTTCTTTTCCAATTTTAACTCCTGATGTTGCTTTCTTTGAGATAATATGGAGGGGCCATCACCCCAACCATCACGATAGTCTAAAACAAACTTAACATCAGGAAATTCTTTCTTCAGGCTTATTATTATTTTACTGTATCGGAAAGGTCCAACACTCAAGAGAACAATATTTATTTTGTCCTTTTTTATTATTTTAGATGCCGTTCTATTAAAATTCTTTACGGATGCTCCTGAAACATCATAATGATTTCCGTATTTCAAATTACTTCGAAGTTTCCAATATTTTTTAGAAACTCTCCACCTCAATTTACCTATCAAAGATGTTGGAATCACACGTTTATGATATGGAATTTTTGGTGTTACCAGCTCAACCCGATCAATTTTATTTTTAAACTCTTCAATATCTGAACCCCATGGAGAATCCCCGTCATACCGACCAGTCAAGACTTTAAATTCAATCCCCTTTTTATTAAAGAATTTAGCATGTTTAGCCCACCTTCTACCTCCTACTCTTTTAAAAGGAGGGAAATAATAGGAGACAATTAAAATTTTTGGGGTTTCAGATTTCATTCAAAACTATAATATTATAAAAATAAACCTTCTTAAAAAAAACTACTAAACCTTATTTACTTGGATAACTAGTAGAGTAAGTAGCCAACTTACTAGTAAAAGAGTCCTTTTTATTAAAATAGAAATTATCTCCCTCCTTTAATCATAAAATCCTTGGAGGTTGAGAAACAAATGTTTCTTTTACTTCTCCCTGATAATTTGACAAAGTAACTCCTAAAGCTACAGTTGACCCTTTTTTTATTATGCATCCCTTAAGTACACTAACGTTCTTTCCTAACCAAACATCAGATTCAATCACCACTTTTTGGGTTTTAGGTTTAACAGGATCGACTAGACCCAAGGGAAACTGCTCAGTTATCCAATCTCTTCTCTGTCTGCTATCGATTGAATGCACATTGGTATCGTATATATTTACATGATACGATATCAATCCATAATCACCTATTTCCACATTCTCATCACATCTTATATCTCCAAAATAACCTATCCCCACGTAGTTACCAATTTTCAATATTCCTCCAAATCGAACAATAGCACTTTCCAAAAATAATTTACAGTTAGATCCGGATGAAAACATACTATCATTTACAATTATTCTAGTGGGATGATTTTGGGTAGACCCAACAATAGAAATCTCCCCAATTTCCACTTTTCCATTTGTAGCCGATATTATTGAATTTGTAACCGTACAAGAGGCTCCTATTATAATTTTCGAATTCTTATTCGCCACTATTCGACAATTTATTAAAACCGCTCCTTTTTCAATGACTATCTCACTGTTATCATCAGCGATTAAAGAACAATAATCTAAAAATTTACCTTCATTGATTATTTTACCACCGCCACTAAAATATACATAAGGCTTTTTAGAAAAATACCGGATGATTCTCCGTAAGAATGACTCTTTCCAATTGCTAATATTATTTACTAGTCCACTCATGTTCTATATAAAATCCTTTATAATTTTCGGGGTAAACATAATTCTCGTAAATAAAGCTAGCCCTTTCCATTTGAAAGTAAGTGACATCCTGCACCCAATCACAAATTTGATTTTGACTCTTTACCATTAGATTTACTATGTAATCTCCTTCAGTAAATGGCATGTTATTAATTACACACCTAACGGAATTTACACCTTCTGATATTTTCACCTCAACACCAGTATAGTTATTCGAAAGGAAACACACCGGAGAATCATCTTTTCTTCTGATTCCAATAATAATCTCTGCATCCAACTGATCCGTACTTTTCTGTTCTAAATCAAACTCAAATGTCATTCTATCCCCCGTATGGAATTTTTTCATTTTTTTTCCGCTAGCATCCAATAATTCACACCTCGAAAAAACAATTTTCCCATTCCCTTTCCTATCTATGTCATTAATATTTCTATCCACCAGAACATTGCTGGATAAATAATAATCAATTACTTCTTCAATATTATTAGAAGCAAAGTCTATTTGCCCATTATCCAATAAAATCCCTGAGGTACATAGATCCTTAACCGAACCCATGTTATGACTAACAAAAATAACAGTTCTTCCAGCCCCCTCGCTGACTTCCTTCATTTTACCAATCGCCTTCTTCTGAAAATCAGCATCTCCAACTGCTAAAACCTCGTCCACAATAAGTATTTCAGGATCTAAAAAAGCAGCAACAGCAAAAGCCAAACGAACAGTCATCCCAGAAGAAAACCTTTTAATTGGTGTGTTTACATACATTTTACAACCGGCAAAATCCAATATTTCATCAAATTTGGCACGAATTTCCTTTTTTGTCATTCCAAGGATGGCCCCATTCAAATATATATTTTCTTTGGCAGTCATTTCGGGATGCATTCCCGTGCCAACCTCCAATAGTGAAGCCACTCTGCCTTTAGCTTTGATAAAACCAGTGGTTGGTGCTGTGATTTGTGATATCAATTTTAATAATGTTGATTTTCCAGCGCCATTCTTTCCTATTATTCCTAATACTTCGCCTTTTTTTACTTCAAACCCAATATCCTTTAAGGCCCAGACATAATCACTTATTGCTTTTTTTGACCTATTATTTACTTGCCCTACCTTAGCAAAGGGATCTTCCTTACCTCTAACTTTAGCAAACCACCTATTTAAATCATGAGATATTGTGCCGGTACCTACCTCTCCTAGTCGATACAGCTTTGATAAATTTTCTATTTTAAGAACAGTTTCACGCATAAACTATACAGTATCCATAAAAGTTTTCTCAGTACGGTTAAAAATAACAATTCCCGTGAGTAATATAACTAAAGTAAATATTCCCGAATAAACCAATCCTCCAGCCGATAAAGATCCATTCCCAACAAAAGCATATTTGAAAGCTTCAATAATATGAGATATTGGGTTCAATTCTAAAACAAACCTAGTAGCAGAACCTTGTTCCATCATACTTAAAGGATAAATTATTGGAGTTGCATACATCAATAATTGAACTCCAAACTGAATCAAAAACTTTAGGTCTCTATATTTAGTAGTTAAAGAACTGAATATAAGTCCAAATCCCAAGCCTAATCCAGCCATTAAAACCAAAAAAAGAGGAAGGAGAATCATCGTAAACCCCGCGTTAATATTTTCTGGTTCAGTGATCAGGTAGTAAACAAGTAAGCCCAAAAAAAGAGCAAACTGAATTCCAAACTTTATTAAGGCCGAGAAGATTTTTGACAAAGGCATTATTAATCTGGGGAAATAGACTTTTCCAAAAATTGCGGCATTTTCACTAAACGTCGAAGATGTTTTGCTAAAAGCTTCAGAAAAATATCCCCATAAAATTACACCTGACAAATAAAACAAGGGTTTAGGAATTCCTTCTGTTGGTAAATTTGCAACATTACCAAATACAAAGACATACATAACAGTTGTGAAAATTGGTTGGATCAATATCCAAAGAGGCCCTAAAATAGTTTGTTTGTAAATTGTAACAACATCTCTACGAACAAACATAAACAATAAATCCTTGTAACGCATAAGTTCAGAAAGCTTTAAATTAAACCAACTACTTGTTGGTTTGACCACTAAATCCCACTGATTGTCGTTTGTGTTTTCCAATTTATTAATATTCTCTATTATTTAGGTGGGTTTATCATTGCTCTGACCATAACCATAGCCATATCCGTAGCCATAGCCATAGCCATAGCCATAGCCATATTTACCATACATATACTTCCAACGGTTTTGCTTCACACCATTCAATACAACACCTTTATGCTTCAAATTACTTTTCGACACAACTTCTTCCAAAAATTTTATTCCTTTCTTATTCGCTTTTTTAGCATTCATAACAAAAATAGAATTATCTACTAAATTCATTAATACAATCCCATCGCTAATATATCCAATTGGAGGGGTATCTATAAATACAAAATCATATTCATTTCTTAGCTTGCTCAATAATTCTTTAACTTTATCTGAAAGCACCAATTCTGATGCATTAGGTGGAACAATTCCACTTGTTATAACATCCAAATTATTTTCTAAATGATGTACTTTTAACTTATCGACAGTTATATTTCCAGAAAAATAACTAGAACCACCATTTTCATTACTCAACTCTAATAATTTATGCACACGAGGTTTATGTAGGTCAAAATCAACAAGTATTACCTTCTTTCCTGATTTAGCGTAAATAGATGCCACGTTGTAGGATAAAAAAGTTTTTCCTTCACCGGGATGAATAGATGTAAGCATAAAAACTTTAGAATCTCCTCCAGAACTCATATAACTTAAGGCTGTACGCAAGCCTCTGAACGCTTCCATGATGTTTGATTTTGAAGAAGTAAGCGCACCGTCTAATATTTCTCTTTCAGTAACCAACGGAATACTTCCTAAAACCGGTAAATCCGTTTCCGAGGCCAATTCTTTTGAACTTCCGAAAGTATGAAAGAGCAGATACTTTAGCATAGCAAGAGCAAACGCCAACCCCATTCCGAATAAAACGAACAAAACAACACTATCATTTATTTTTCGACCAACACGACTGAGTTTTCTTGCTTTCTCAATAACTTTTGTTTGCGGAACGATACCGGAACGTGTGATGTAAGTAGTAGCACGTTTTTCTAAAAGAAACATATACAGCATTTCATTTACTTGCAGCCTTCTATCAACAGCAAGCACCTCTCTTTCCATTCTAGGAAGTTTTTTTACCATGCCCATGTAAAATAATCTTTGACTTTTTACTTGCTCTAATTGATTAACCAACCCTTCGTTTACATTTTTAATGTACTCTAGCATATCCTTCCTTAACAATTCCATTTCTATATAAAGTTGACCTAAACCTTGGTGGCCTTCTTTTACAATGTATTCCATTTCAATTTTATCCATCCGTAATTCAGCAAACTTGGACAAAGCAGAATTCCAATATGGATCATTATCACTCATATAAAAAGACGGAGGCTGTATGTTTTCACTACTCTCATCCGTTATATACTCCATCAACTTAAACATTGATTTTAACTGCAACTCCAGCTTTTTCTCTTTCATTTCCGCTTCCATCATCCCAGAAAAATAAGCACTTGACTCAAGCTTCAAATTCAAAATATTATTAGTATCTCGAACTTGTTCCACCTCTAACTCAATAGAATCTAGAATACCTACAACTTCACCTAACTGCGTATTGATATAATTTAGAGAATTTTCATTTATTTTAAAATCATTTTCTACCGTATAATAAATATATTCGTTAGCTAACGTATCTAATATTATCTGCGCCCTTCGCGGAATCTCGTCCGTTAACATCAACTGCAATATCGAAGTATTGGGAATATTAACTATTTGCAAATTGGACATAACCTTATTGACCCAATAATTCTCTTTATGAATAATAAACTGATAATGCGTATTTTCCTCGTGGCCTATTACAAATCGATCTCCCTCTCCTTTGCTATGAACATTAAATGCGTAATCATTTGTTTGAACATACTCATCAAATAAATGCTGGGCAACAATTTTATCTCCAGACTTAAAGTAACTAAGCTCATAATTTTTATCATCGAGTATTTTAAACTCAAAAGGAGATTCATATAATCGCTTATCTAAGTAAAATACGTCTACCTTAAAAGGGGTGTCTTTGAAATACTCCTTTGTAACTAATCTTCCGATAATAAAATAAGAAACATCAAAATTTAATTTTGAAAGCGTTCTTTCAACCAAATCAAATGACTTAATAACTCTAATTTGATTTGGAATATCAGAGTTCAGTCCATTATATCCAATGTTGCTGCGAAGTGACTGCTGGTAATCATATACCTCATTTGACTTTACCAAAACTTCTATCTTCGAAACAAATTGAGGCGTAGTTTTATAGGAATAGAAAAAACCAACTAGACCGAGAACCACTGGACAAATAATAAACAAATACCAACCATTAGCAATAGCACTCCAAATCCATTTTAGATCATTCAAACTAAATAATTTTTCTTCGGTAGTATTTGGTTTTGTAGAATTCAATTTTGTTGCTTTGGTTTTGTTGCGTCCACAAATATAACATAGCTTTTCTAGGTAAAACTATATAATTTGTCATTTATGCTGAAGAGAGTATTGTTTTTTGTCTCCAAAAGATTTAAAAAAGATTATTTCAGGACTTTTTTTCGAATGATTTATGGGTACCTTATTCAAAAAATTAAATCTCTTTCAATACAAAAAATGGGTTTCTTTGCAATCAATAATTATATTTGTACTCTAATGATACGGAATCACAAAAAAATAATTTTAACTCTATCGCTCACAATGTTCGTTTTCATTGCGTTAGGACAACCTGCTGGTGGCGACCCCCCTGCAGGACCTGCTGGTGGAACGCCTCCTTGTTGGCCACCTCCATGCGTACCTATTGACGGTGGAATTAGTTTTTTAATCGCAATAGGAGCTGCTTATGGAGGAAAAAAAGCTTATGATGTTTTAAAAAAGAAATAAATTCTCTCAAAATTCTTTTGTAGTGAAAAGATATTTCGAAAACCCATTCTTTAAGTTTATTATTATTTTCTCTGGTCTTACTATATTCTGGTTTAGCTTCTACCATAATATATATAAACTAGACCAACTTTTTTTACCTGACTCCAATCATTTCAATATTCAAACAACTATTTCGATTCGCTTGGCTGAATATGCCAATATATTTGTAAGCATATATGGTTATGAGCCAACTCTAGACGCATCTACTGGATTAGTAATTACATCAGTAAAAGGTCCTTATCATAATCATGGTGTTTGGATTGGTGAACCTTGCAATGGAGTTAAATTATTTGGTCTATTTACACTTTTTATTCTTGCATTTCCAGGTTCACGGAAAAAGAAACTTTGGTTTATTCCATTAGGAATATTTATCGTTCATACTGCAAATGCTATTAGAATAGCCTTACTTACTATTATTTCTGCTGAAAACCCAAAAGCTTTGGACTTTAACCACAACATAACTTTTCAAGTAATTATTTATGGACTTATTTTCCTTCTTTGGTATTGGTGGGTTCAGAAATTATCGGGAATTATAAAACCAAACGAAGAAATCTAAAAGACATAGGTCATATTTATAGTAAACTGACTGTGACGATATATTTGAAATGAATAAAACACTAAAAATATTTGCACTTATTTTCTTAGTATCCTTTTTATTTTATTCTGAATTTATTCGAGATTATGTTTTTAAAAACCTGCAGTATCAAATTCATTATTTAAGCTTATTCAACGCCGAAGGAAACGCAATGGTAGAGAACTATACTGACTCGTGGATGGAAAAATTACTTGAAGGAAAATCTATAACCGAATTAATAAATCTGAAATGGCTTTTCACATTGGCTTTTACTTTTTACTTTTTATTGTTTAGTATTCTTATCCCTATTATAGTTTACAACAAGAAAAGAATAGTAAAATATGCTGCAGTTCTTTATGGAACTATCTTTTTTTCAGCCTTAATTATCTATGGGTTACGGTTTATTTATTCTGATTATAATTGGCAGGAAAACACTTATTTAATCTCTTTAGGTCTTATGCATTTTCTCCAATCTTCTTTACCTGCTTTGCTCTTAGTGCTGGGATTTAAATTACACCTAAGTTTTAATGACGAAAAGTAATAATGCGCTCAGAAAACAAGTAAATGAACCAATAGGTTACTTGCTTTTCTAAAAAGAAAAATTAGCAGGATTTTAAAAGGAAAAGAAAAGAGCGAAGCGAGGTAAGAATTAATAGCAAATAATTAAATTTGTACAGAAATTAATTTAGAATGTACAGAGACACGGAAATCTTCGATTTAATTGAAGAAGAAAAAAAAAGACAAATCAACGGAATTGAATTAATTGCTTCTGAAAATTTTGTAAGCGAAAGTGTTACGGAAGCGCAAGGATCAATCCTTACAAATAAATATGCAGAAGGACTTCCCAACAAACGTTATTATGGAGGGTGTGAAGTTGTAGATAAAATAGAACAACTAGCAATCGACAGATTGAAAGAGTTGTTCGGAGCGGCTTGGGCAAATGTACAACCTCATTCGGGGTCACAAGCAAATGCTGCTGTTATGTTAGCTTGCTTAACTCCAGGTGACAAAATCTTAGGTTTCGATTTATCGCATGGAGGTCATTTAACCCATGGATCTTCCGTTAACTTTTCAGGAAAACTCTACGTTCCTTCATTTTATGGTGTAGAAAAAGAAACAGGTATTCTTGATTATGACAAAATCGAAGCAAAAGCTATTGAAGAGCAACCCAAGTTAATTATATGTGGCGCATCCGCATATTCTAGAGATTGGAACTACAAACGTTTTAGAGAAATAGCAGATAAAGTAGGGGCTTTATTATTGGCAGATATTTCACATCCTGCTGGATTAATTGCTGCCAAAATATTAAACGACCCAATGCCCCATTGTCATATCGTCACTACTACTACTCACAAAACATTGAGAGGACCTAGAGGTGGAGTTATTATGATGGGAAAAGATTTCGAAAACCCCTTTGGAATAAAATGGAAAAATGGAAACCTAAGAAAGATGTCAGGGTTGTTAGACTCGGCTGTTTTCCCAGGATCACAAGGTGGACCTCTAGAACATGTTATTGCGGCGAAAGCAATTGCATTTGGAGAAGCGCTTTCAGATAATTTCAAAGCTTATGGTAAGCAAGTAGTTTTAAATGCACAAACTATGGCTGATTCCTTTGTAAAAAGGGGCTATAAAGTTATTTCTGGAGGAACAGATAATCACTCCATGCTAATTGATTTGAGATCAAAAAACATTACAGGAAAAGATGCTGAAAATGCTTTAGTGAAGGCCGATATTACAGTTAATAAAAATATGGTTCCGTTTGATACGGAATCTCCATTTATAACAAGTGGAATTAGAATAGGAACTCCTGCTATTACCACAAGAGGAGTTAACACAGAAGAAATAAAAATAATTGTTGAATTAGTTGACAAAGTAATTGAAAACTTTGAAAACGATGCTATAATTGAGGAGGTTAAAAAAGAAGTAAATACTTTAATGAGTCCTCTTCCAATATTTAAATTTTAATACTATTAACAAATGATAAAAGCCAATAATCCAAATTTAAAGTCATGGGTAAGCGTACCTGAAAATAGTGATTTCACAATCCAAAACCTTCCTTTTGGTGTTTTTTCTATTTCAACAGATTCACCTCGAGTTGGTGTTGCTATTGGAGAAAAAATACTTGATTTAAAAACCCTGTTTGAATTAGGATACTTAAATGATACTCCTTTTGAATTAGCAGACTTTGATCACAATTTTCTGAATAAAATGATGCAGCATGGAAAAATGGCTGTTCGTCTTCTGAGAAATAGAATTTCTGATTTACTAGATGATACGAATCAAGAGTTACAGCAGAATTCGGAAGAGTTGAACCAAATCTTATTCCACCAATCAGATGCTAAGATGTATCTTCCGGTAAAAATAGGTGATTACACCGATTTTTACTCTTCAGAACAACACGCTTATAACGTTGGTTGTCTTTTTAGAGATCCCAACAATGCATTGCTACCTAACTGGAAACACATACCGGTTGGATATCATGGTAGATCAAGTTCGATTATTGTTTCAGAAACCCCTATTCATAGACCGAAAGGACAAAAAAAACCGCCTACAGCAGAAGCTCCTGTATTCGGTAATAGTAACTTACTAGATTTCGAACTAGAAACAGCCTTTATTACTTTTGATGCAAACTCACTTGGGGATTCAATATCTACCGAAGATGCAGATGATTATATTTTTGGAATGGCTTTGTTCAATGATTGGAGCACAAGAGATATTCAAGGGTGGGAATATGTACCCTTGGGCCCTTTTTTAGGTAAAAACTTTGCTTCGTCATTATCGCCATGGATTGTTACCTTAGATGCTTTAGAACCATTCAGAACTTCTGGCCCTGTTCAAGAGCCAAAGGTATTGCCCTACCTAGAATATGAAGGAGACAAGCACATAGACATAAATCTAGAAGTTTTAATTCAGCCAGAGGGTGGAGAAGAAGTTTCTGTTGGTAAATCGAATTACAAGTACATGTACTGGAATATGAACCAGCAATTGGCGCATCACACAGTTAATGGCTGTGATATTAACAATGGAGATTGCTACGGCTCTGGTACAATTAGTGGTCCTGAAGAAGGAATGTATGGTTCCATGTTAGAAACATCCTGGAAAGGAACTAAGCCATTTCCAATGCCCGATGGTTCAGAAAGAAAATTTATCAACGACAATGATACCGTTATTATGAGAGGATACTCTGAAAAAGATGGCATTCGTGTTGGCTTTGGAGAAGTTTCAACTAAAGTTTTACCGGCAAAATAAACCTAAAACCTAAACCTATATGCAGATTGATGAAGAAAAAGAGAAGAAAGAAATTCTAAACGCATATAGAGGATTACTGCGATCAATGAAAGTTGAACGCACAAAAAAAGATACAAAATTTATTCGTAAAGCATTCGATGTTGCGGTTGAAGCGCATAAAGAAATGCGACGAAAGTCAGGTGAACCTTACATCTTTCACCCAATCGCTGTAGCAAGAATTTGCGCATCAGAACTTGGCTTAGGTGCAACTTCTATTGCGTGTGCTTTATTGCATGACACGGTTGAAGATACCGACATTACCTTAGACGATATTGAATCAATGTTTGGCTTAAAGTGCCGAAAAATAATTGACGGTTTAACGAAACTTTCTGAAGCATTTGATCTGAGTAAATCTGCTCAAGCAGAAAACTTTAGAAAGATGCTCCTTACCATTCCTGAAGATTTAAGAGTTATTTTAATAAAACTTGCAGATCGATTACACAACATGCAGACTCTTGGATCAATGCGTGAGGATAAAAGATTGAAAATTGCTTCCGAGACTTCTTTTATCTATGCGCCACTGGCACACAGGCTTGGGCTAAATGGTATTAAATCCGCACTGGATGATCTTGCTTTGAAGCATACACATCCAGAAGAATACAATGAAATTGAAGCTAAACTAGACAAAACTAAAGAAATACGTGAGCAATTCATTCAAAAATTTTGCGGACCTGTAAAAAAGGAATTAAACGCCCAAGGGCTCACCTATTCAATCAAAGGCCGTCCCAAATCTATTCATTCTATTTGGAATAAAATTCATAAAAAAGAAGTCGAATTCGAAGAGATATTCGACGTTTTCGCTATCAGAATAATTATTGATGCTGAGCCCGAAAATGAAAAATCTGAATGTTGGAAAGCTTATTCGATAGTAACAGATAATTACAAACCAAACCCTAAAAGACTAAGAGATTGGATTTCGCATCCAAAACAAAATGGCTACGAATCTTTGCACACTACCGTTATGAGTCCAACTGGAAAATGGGTAGAAGTTCAAATTCGGACCAAACGTATGGATGAAGTTGCTGAAAAAGGTTTTGCCGCGCATTGGAAGTACAAAGAAGAAAATGACAAAACAAGCGGGTTTGATAAGTGGATAAGTCAAGTTCGTGATCTTATCGAAAATAAAGATAGTGATGCATTAGATTTTGTGGATGATTTCAAGTTAAATCTATATACGAAAGAGATTTTTCTGTTTACACCTAACGGAGATTTAAAAACACTTCCACTAAATGCAACAGCCCTTGATTTTGCTTTTGAAATACATACGGAAGTAGGCTCTAAATGTATTGGTGCTAAAGTGAATCATAAATTAGTGCCCCTTAGCCACAAACTTAAGAGTGGAGATCAAATTGAAATAATCACCTCTAAAAATCAAACACCTAAGGAAGATTGGTTAAATTATATAGTTACATCAAAAGCGAAAGCAAAAATCAAATCTTCTTTAAAAGACGAAAGAAAAAAAATTGCCAATGATGGTAAGGAAATTCTTACACGAAAACTGAACAGTTTAAAAGTACATTTTACAGAACCAAACATTAAAGAATTATTAAAACTTTATGAACTAGTTGAACACACCGAAATGTATGTTCAAATTGCTTTGGGAAAACTAGACCTTAAAAAGATTAAACCCTTAGTTATTAAAGGTGGAAACCTTAAACATGGGTCTATCTCCAAAACAATAAAGGAATCCTTCGAAGCACTTTATAAAAAGGTAGCCGGGAAGAAAGAGGAATTAATTATTGGCGAAAACATTGGCCAAATGGACTATACTCTTTCCCCTTGTTGCAATCCAATTCCTGGAGACAATGTTTTCGGGTTTATAACAATAAGCGACGGAATTAAGATACATCGTAATAACTGTCCAAATGCCAAACAGTTGCGAGCAAACTATGCATATCGCGTAATTAACGCTAGATGGAAAAGTAAAGAATTAGCAGATTTTTTAACGGGCATTCGGTTTACTGGCATAGACGATATTGGGCTTGTAAATCAAATTACATCTATCATATCTAGTGAAAAAGGCGTGAACATGAAAGCGGTAAGTTTCAATTCAAACGATGGCATATTCGAGGGAAAAGTAATGCTATATATCAGTGATATCAGTCATTTAACAGAACTAATGAAAACCCTTAAAAATATCGAGGGTATTAACACTATTGAAAGAGTTGATGCAACGGAATAATAATCTTCCGTTTTAAATAAAGTATTTCTTGGATCTGATAGCAAAAAAATTTTGGAAGTGAATCCGAAGTAATCTCTGTAATAAAGCCATCAGATGCGTATAATTGGAATGGGAAATGTGTAAAACCCCTTATTTTCTTAATATCTTTTAAAACAAAAAGCACCTTACATCATACTCGATAGCTTACCTTTACACATTGATTCAAAATCAATTTTTTCATAAATGAAAGAAGCAAAATTAACGTTAACTGTTCAAGAAAAAGTAGAAGCAATTTTTTGTGATTACTTAGAAAAAAAGGCCACAGGAAAACTCCCGAACGATTTGCTATACTAAGTGAAATTTATGATTACGCTGGACATTTTG
>JAQWQH010000003.1 GCA_029244805.1 Flavobacteriales bacterium | reverse complement strand
TGGTATTTATTGATTCCACCACCAGAAGTCCCAAACCACATATTCTCCCAGCTATCTTGAAGTATTATGCGAACATTATTAACAGAAAGACCTTTTGATTCGTTGTATGTTTTTCCTGATTTCTTTTTCAAATTGTATTTTATCGCTCCATTGTCTTGCGTAGCGACCCATATATTTTGTTTGTTATCAACAAAAACATCATGGATTATTTCGTTTGTTTTACCTAAAATATACCATCCATTGCTCGTGCGAACGTTTAGGCCATGACCGTATGTTCCTACTAATAATTCACCATTTACTTCATTTATACTTCTTACTTTGTTAGATGAAAGTCCACTTTTAATAGTGTAACGACTTACTTGTCCATCATCAATATTGAACAACCCGTTATCATTCCCTGTCCAAATAGTGCCAATACTATCGACAAATAAACAGCTGACGTTGTTTTTTAGTTTAGTATTATTCGAAATGAAAGCTAACCATTGATCGTTTTCGTAATAATACAGGCCTGCATTAGTAGCGGCCCATAAAGTTTTGTTTTTGTCTTCTGTAATGGCTGATACTACAATGTCGTATTTATTCGAAATCGGATGTTGTGTGAAATTAATTCCATTATAATGTGTAATACCGTCTTCAGTTCCAATCCATAGATTGTGCTTACTGTCTTCAAATAAAGAATATATCTGATCTCCAGAAAGGCCATCTTCCTTTGTGAATGTGGTGAATTCCTTTCCATTAAATTTAGATAATCCACCCCCTTTTGTTCCTGTCCATAACAGACCTCTGGAATCTTGAATCATAGCAAATACCTGAGACTGCGGCAGTCCTTCTTCAACTGAGTAGTGTTGGAACTTGAATTGCTGTGAGTAGTTGTTTATTCCATATATACAGAATAGTACACTTAATATATGTTTGATTTTTTTCAAATATTTAAATCTTCCTCAATATTAATCTTTTTCAAGTAACTATTAATGGCGTCTTTATTATTCGTGAATTCTATCCATTCTATGCAATCATAGCCAATTCGATTCCAAACTTCAATATAACTTCCGTTTAGATCGTACAGATGAACTGTGTGAGATCTATATTGTCTTGTTGCTAAAAATATTCCTTCTTCCAGCAAAAGAGCTCTTTTTGTATTAATAGATAGTTTATTAAACGTTTTTTGTTCCATTAGCCTCAAGATACTAAATATAATTTAACGAAATCAATTATATAAGGGCAATGATGCTTAGTTTTGAATAATGGATTTCAAACTAGTTTCTGAATATTCTCCAACAGGAGATCAGCCGCAGGCGATAAAGCAATTGGTAGAGGGTTTAAAGAATGGCGTGAAAGATCAAACATTACTGGGTGTCACAGGGTCCGGAAAGACGTTTACAGTTGCTAACGTAATTAAGGAGGTTAATAAACCAACTTTGGTGTTGTCACATAACAAGACCTTGGCAGCGCAGTTATACGCAGAATTCAAAGCTTTTTTTCCTAACAACGCTGTAGAATATTTTGTTTCCTACTATGATTATTATCAACCTGAAGCTTATTTACCCGTTACTGATACCTTTATTGAAAAAGATTTACAGATAAACGATGAAATTGAAAAATTGCGTTTGCATACTACTTCCTCGCTTTTGTCGGGTAGGAAAGATGTTATAGTTGTCTCTTCTGTATCTTGTATTTACGGAATTGGAAACCCAGAAGAGTTTTATCAAGGGGTAACTACTATAAAAGTGGGGGAAATTGTTTCTCGAAATAAATTTTTATTAGGCTTGGTAGAAAGTTTGTATTCAAGAACCAATGAAGAGTTTGCAAGGGGAACATTTCGAGTTAAAGGAGATACGGTTGATGTTTACTTAGCTTATACAGAGGTGGCTTTAAGAGTTGTATTTTGGGGAGATGAGATTGAATCAATAGAAACTTTTGATCCAATTAACAACAAAACCGTTGAACAGTTTCAAGCTTACCAGATATTTCCTGCAAACATATTTATTACAAGTAAAGATACAATCAATAATGCCATTAAGGAGATACAGGATGACATGATGGTGCAGACTGAGTACTTCAAAGAAACAAGCAAGCACTTAGAAGCAAAACGTCTTAAAAGTAGGGTGGAGTATGATTTAGAAATGATGCGCGAATTGGGGTATTGTTCGGGAATTGAGAATTATTCTCGTTACTTTGATCGAAGAAAACCTGGGACAAGACCCTTTTGTCTGCTGGATTACTTTCCAAAAGACTTTATGATGGTGATTGATGAAAGCCATGTTACAATCCCGCAAATTAGAGCAATGTACGGAGGTGATAGAGCCCGTAAAGTGAATTTAGTTGATTATGGTTTCCGTTTGCAAGCGGCAATAGATAATCGTCCACTAAAGTTTGAAGAATTTACAGAAATTATAAATCAGACAATTTATGTAAGTGCTACTCCTGCAGATTATGAGTTGGAAAAATCGGAAGGAATTATTGCCGAGCAAATCATACGACCTACAGGATTATTGGATCCGGAAATTTTCATCCACCCCAGTTTAAATCAAATTGATGATTTATTAGAAGAGATAACCGTTGTTACGGAAAGAGAAGAGCGCACGCTTGTTACCACCTTAACAAAACGCATGGCAGAGGAATTAGATAAGTTTTTAGCAAAAATGGGTGTCAGATGTCGTTATATTCACTCTGATGTGGACACATTGGAAAGGGTTGAGATTCTAGCAGATCTGAGAAATGGATTGTTTGATGTTTTGGTTGGTGTTAATTTACTGAGAGAGGGATTGGATTTGCCAGAAGTTTCATTAGTAGCTATCCTAGATGCAGATAAAGAAGGATTCTTACGGTCTGAAAGGTCTTTGGTTCAGACTGTTGGGAGAGCAGCACGAAATGTAAATGGCAAGGTAATTATGTATGCTGATAGAATTACTAATTCCATGCAAAAAACCATAGATGAGACCGTACGTAGGAGAGCTGTGCAATTGAAACATAATCAGGAAAATGGAATTGTCCCTACCCAAGTTCTTAAGCCACAACGAGGTGTAATAGGCACAGGAACAGAAAAAACCACTAAAGGAGCTTATGAAATCAATGATGAAGTTGGACTCGCTGCGGACCCGGTAGTTCAATATATGTCTAAAAGTGAGTTGGAGTTATCAATTGAACGGGTTAAATCCAAGATGTTTGAAGAAGCCAAAAAGGAGAATTTCATTGAAGCAGCGGTTTTAAGAGATGAAATGTTTTCTCTAAAAAAAATGTTGATAGAAAAAATGAATTAAAGGTTGTAATATCCAACACAAAGAATAGCTGCTCCTTTTAGCTTAACAACAATATCTTCACCAAATTCATTTACTTCTGTTTCCCTTTCCACGGCAGGAATGATGTAATCGATAAAAATCTTTTTTAATCTCATTTGATCCACAATAGCAGAATCAACACCTTTTTCAAATTTTGCCTGTTTTAATTTTTCTATCATTTCGGTTGTTTCAAAGAAAAATTCATCCCCACCTACTTCAGCTTGTTCATAGAGTAAAACTCTTCTCTTGTCTTTGTCGGGTTTATCATAAATTTTTATTTGAATTTTATGATGTTCTATTCCTTTTGTATTGTAGGATAGTCGGTATTCTGCATTTTGAATTGTTGCTATCTCAACTTCTTTTACATATTCATATGGTTTGTAGCTGAATTGCGTTGTTTTTATCCCGTCGTACCGGTAAGGTTTTAGTGCTGATCTGCAGTCTTTTTTATATCCAGAAAGTACTTCTTTGAATGCAGCTTTAGCGGCAGCATCGGGGTCAATGTCATCCTTTTTTCTTTTCTTTTGTGCAAATGAGACATTGGTTAATAGAATGATTAAAATAAACGATATAATATATTTGAACTTCATAATTATAGTTTAATTTACTATTGATTCACGAAGCTCAATAATCTTGCCAGACATAAGACTAATCTCATCTTTTGTTAATATGATGTCTATATAATCAGCTTCTTCTCCCAGGGTTGAAACAGATTCTAGGCTATAATAGGTGTTCACTACATCCTGTATTTCGTCTATTAAGTCTGTTATATCATCATTTTGATTTTCTAAATTTTCTAGTCCTTTTATTAGGATTTCAGCAAGAGTCATTTGCTCAGAAATCAAAACACCAACCTTCTTTTCTTGATCCTTCATAATAGTGTGGGCACCCATGTGAATTCCTTCTATCCAAGCTCCAGTATAGTATATCACAGATAAATCTTCTTTCCCATTTTCTTCAATATAATCATCCGTGTTTTCCTGAAGCAATATAAGTATTTCAATAATTGAATCTTGGTCTGCGACATTTGCTTCAAATCGTTCAATTAACCCGGAAGAGTTGAATATAGTTTCTAGTCCAATTTTACTTCCTAGTGTTCTTAAAGTTTTTAGAAATTCAGAAGCTTCATCATATTTTTCATGAACCACACTATATGCTAGGTCAGATGAGTAGATTCCAAAAGCCAAAGATTGTTTTAGTTTTGATGAATACTTGTCAATTCTACTTCTGGGGTTTGTGAGTTTTTGGTCGTATGTTAAACCGGCTTTTTTAAATATTGCAGCGACCTGAAGTGTCGAGGGAGGAATAAACTCATAATCTGAAGAAAAATCGTTGTGAATTGCTTCTTCAATTTCGTCTTGTGAACCCTCATCGAATGAAACTTTTTGTTTTTCAATTGACTCTCCACAGCTGGATAAAATAAGTAAGTAGCTTATCGCAAGTGTGAATAAGGGATGTTTTTTCAGTATGGCTCTCTTAAAAATGTTTTGCATCTTTCAATTTACGAATAATTATTTTTCTGAATCATCAAAAACCTCAATTTCTTTTGATGTAACCACAAGATCAGTAAATTTCCCTTTATAACGAGTTGCTCTTACCAGATGATTATCTATCCAATGGTAATTACCTCCTCTTGGTTTTCCAAACAAAATACCATGGTATTTGAAGCCATGTTTATTCAGCCAAGCTTCAGTAACAATTCTGTGTTCTTCTACTCTAGAAGTGAAGAATGTGATAATGTGTCCTTCCTCATACCATTTATTTAATGTTTCTAGCGCATCTGGAAATGGTTCGCAAGTTGACATTCTTTCTGGTTCTTCATTGGGAATGTCATCCGTAATCGTTCCATCAATATCAATCATGTAATTTTTGATATCACTTGGAAGTTTAGGACTAATGGGAAGTCCATCTTCACCCAGTACTTCTTCTAGTTTTTCGTCTTTATTTGTCATGCTCGCAGTTTAATAGTAAATCAACCTTCGGACTTTGGCTATGTGTTTAGCCAATCTAATTACCTGTTTTGTGTACCCAAACTCATTGTCATACCAAGCATAGATTGTAACACTTTTGCCATCTGCAGAAACGATAGTTGCATTGCTATCGAATACAGAAGCACATGTATTTCCAATTATATCATTTGAAACCAATTCTGGATTGATTTGATAATTAATCTGATTTACTAAAGGTCCATTGATAGCAGCATCTTTAAGTAAAGCATTGACATCTTTAACAGATGTAGGTTTGTTAACATGGATGTTTATTATCGCTAAAGAACCATTCGGTGTAGGGACACGAACAGCATTTGCTGTTAATTTCCCTGCTAACGAGGGAATTACTTTTGTTACAGCCTTTCCTGCTCCAGTCGATGTAATAACCATGTTTATGGGTGCAGATCGACCTCTTCTTGGTTTACTATGCATATTATCCAATAAATTTTGATCATTGGTGTATGCATGAACCGTTTCAATATGTCCTTTTTCAATTCCCAAGTTATCTTCTATCACTTTTAGTACAGGACTAATCGCATTGGTGGTGCAAGAAGCGGCTGAGAAAATATCGTGTTCCTCTAAGTTGAAATCTTTTTGATTAATTCCATAAACGATATTTGGTATTTCTTTACCAGGAGCTGTCAATAATACTTTAGAAGCCCCTTTAGCTTGTAAATGACGACCTAAAGCTTCTTTGTCTCCGAATACTCCAGTGCTATCAATAACCAAAGCATCATTAATGCCATATTCTGTATAGTCAATGCTTTCCGGTGTTGGAGATTCAATGATTTTTATCATCTGTCCATTAATGATGAGCGCTTTGTTTTCGGAATCAGTAATTACAGTTCCTTTGAATGCTCCATGAACAGAATCGTTTCTGAGTAAATCAGCTCTTTTTAATAAAGTTTCTTCCGTTACTTTCCTCAGAACGATAGCTCTTAACCTTAGTTGTTGTCCTTTCCCGGCTTGTTTGATAAGTTCTCTTGCTACAAGTCGGCCAATTCTACCAAATCCGTAAAGCACAACATCTTTAGGTTCAAAAGTATGTTTGTCTTGACCTATGAAGTTTGATAGGTTATTTTTTAGGAAATCTAAATGCGATCCATTGTTGCCAGCCAAAAAGTATTCTGAAGTTAGCCTGCCAATATCTATCTTTGAAGGAGCAAGATCCACTTCTATCATCGCTTTAGCCAGTTTTGCTGAGGTCTCAATGTCAATAGGCTTGTTTACAACCTTGCTCGCGTAGTTGGTAAACAAGTTGATCACCTCCGAAATGCTAATTTCAACTAAGTGGTTTCTAAATAAGACTAATTCAACGCCTTTGTCATACATTAGTGCACCTACTGCGTTAATCAATTCAACAGCTGCTTTTTCTTGTCTCACGTAATCGTTTAGACCTGCCTCGTAGCCTAATTGAACTTTTGTTGTATCCATTGTAAAATAAATTAAAAAAATCGCCAGAAATTTTCTCTGACGATTTTAAGTTTGCTATCCTAAATATGTTTTTAATAATTTGCTTCTTGACGTATGCCGGAGTCTGCGAATTGCTTTCTCTTTGATTTGTCTAACTCGTTCTCTTGTTAAGTCGAATTTTGCTCCTATTTCCTCTAAAGTTAAACCATGTTGAAACCCAATCCCAAAGAATAACCGAATCACATCCCTTTCTCGCTCGGTTAATGTAGATAAGGACCTTTCAATTTCTCCCTGCAATGATTCTATCATTAGCAGGTTATCAGCTTTTGGTGAATCGTTATTAACCATAACGTCTAAAAGAGAGTTGTCTTCTCCATCTACGAATGGGGCGTCAACGGAAACATGTCTTCCACCTACTTTGAGCGTATCTTCGACTTTGTCAGATGGTAAGTCTAGTTCGTTAGCCATTTCAAAAGAACTTGGAGGTCTCTCGAATTCTTGTTCTAATCTCGAAAAAGCTTTATTTATTTTATTTAAAGAACCGACTTGGTTTAATGGTAAGCGCACAATTCGCGATTGTTCCGCTAATGCTTGCAAGATTGATTGACGAATCCACCAAACCGCATAAGAGATAAATTTAAATCCTCTTGTTTCATCAAATCTTTGTGCTGCTTTAATTAGTCCTAAGTTTCCTTCATTGATTAAATCGGGGAGTGTCAAACCTTGATTTTGGTATTGTTTTGACACAGAAACAACAAAACGTAAATTGGCTTTTACTAATTTTTCTAATGCTATTTCATCACCTGCTTTAATTCTTTGAGCCAACTCTACTTCAATTTCAGCAGTAATCAAGTCTTCTCTTCCTATCTCCTGTAAATACTTATCTAATGATGCACTTTCTCTATTGGTTATTGATTTGGTTATTTTTAGTTGTCTCATGAAATTGTTGTCGATTTTAAGTGAATAAAAAACCTCCCCTAGAGAGGTTGCGAAAATAAGCCAAAACACGGATATATGTCAAGTGTATTCAGATCTATTTTTTTAAATTTCTCATACTATTAAGAGGTTGTTAATAGCAGATTCTTTTCTATTAACGGTTTCAGGTAATATTCAAAAGTTATTAACCATATTTAGAAGTAGTTTAAAGTCCAAACCCAAAGTATCCTTTTGCCCCGTTAGGATAAATTCCTTCAACCAATATTCCGCCTTTTTTTGATTTAAATAGTTTTGCGACCGCTTCCGGATCTGTAACGGGTTGTTTATCGATTTTAGTAATAATAAACCCATCTGTAATTCCAGCATTTCTCAGTTTTCCTGACATGATAGAAGAAACTTTAACGCCGTTATTTATTTTTAAGTCCTTTAATTCCTGAGGTAATAGACGTTTAAACGATGCACCATGTGCAGTTAATTTACTGATATCCTCTTTCTTGATTTTAGCGGTGCTACCTTCTTTGTTTCTTAATACAATTGTTAGCGTTTTGATTTCAGATCCTCTTCTAATGGTAATTGAGACTTTTTCACCCGGTCTAAAACTACCAATTTGCTCTTGAAGTTGCGGTACATCATTTACTTCTATAGTTCCAACTTTAAGAATAATATCGTTTAACTGAATTCCTGCAGATTTTGCGGCACCATCTTTTGTTATTCCATTTACCATCACCCCTTTTAAGTTTGGTAAATTATAATCGTTTGCAACTTGCTGATTTACATTTTGAATGCTAACTCCGATAAATGCTCTTTGAACAATTCCATATTCCAATAAATCCTCTGTTACCTTTTTTACTATATTGGAGGGTATCGCAAAAGAATATCCAGTATAAGATCCTGTTTGTGATGCTATTGCCGTGTTTATTCCAATCAAATTTCCTGTTGCTGAAACAAGCGCACCTCCGCTATTGCCGGGGTTTACAGCTGCATCAGTTTGAATAAATGATTCTAGGGGGAAATCGTTAGTTCCGGTCCTTCTTTGAAGGATGTTAATGTTTCTTGCTTTTGCACTGACTATACCTGCTGTAACTGTTGAAGTGAGTCTAAATGGATTGCCAACAGCCAAAACCCACTCTCCTAGTTTTACATTATTAGAATCACTAAAGGGTATGAAGGGTAGTGGTGTTTCTGTTTCAATTTTAAGTAAGGCAATATCTGTTTTAGGATCTGTTCCAATAACACTTGCAGTATATTTTGCATTACTATTTAATGTAATTTCTAATT
>JAQWQH010000002.1 GCA_029244805.1 Flavobacteriales bacterium | reverse complement strand
AATGGTGTCGTTTAGTTTTAGAAATAATGTAGATCGAAGTTCGAGTGGTCTTATCTTTTTTGGGAATTTTCTAATTAATAAGGTCAGTTGCAATAATGCGTGCTCACAAAGTGTATCATTTTTAATACATTGTTCATGAAAAATCTCAGCAAGTAGCATTCTACTTTTATAGTCATTAGGGTCCACTTTAAGCAGTTGATCTAACAGTTTTTCTGCATTATCTATTTCTCCTTTCTTATAGAGTTCCGCTGCCTCCATAATTGGAGTAGCATTTCTAAATATACTTTGTTTTGTGTATTCTTCTCTGTCTTCTTTCAAATCAATGGTGAGTGAATACATTATCCATAAAACACCAAATAGAAATATTGAAGATTTCAAAATCGAAAAAATGATATGCGGTTTTTTCTTCAAACTAAATATTATTTAACATTTCATCTGCTTTTTTTGCATAAAACCCATTTTCAGTAACGATTTCATTCAATATCGTTATGCACTGACTAATTTTACCTAATTCATGCAAGCTCATCGCTTTGTACCATTTTGCTTCCTCACGAAAAGTATTGAAATCATGATTTAACACTCTGTCAAAATGCTGAATTGCCTTCTTTTGTTTATTTATATTAAAATAACAAAGAGCCATATAAAAGTGCGCATTCACATCATTTGAATAGTGATTCAAAATTGTTCTATAATCTTTTAAAGCATCTTTAAATTTATTCCTTCTGAATTTAGATTGTGCCTCCTCTAAAAAATCCACATAAGTGATTTTCTGCGTGAAGGTATTTATATCTAATTCATTTGCACCATTATCGCTTTTATTCTCTTTGTCAGCGGTTGTGCCGGTTAGCTCAACGTTTAGAACAGTTATTTCCTTAGTGTATATGTTCGTGTAATCAACAACCAATAGTCTTGAAAGAAACAAAGTTCCTACGTTACTCCTTATAACATTTGTTGTATTCACTTCGTTGATTTCTTTTTTGTCATCTAATTCTGTATTAAATAATTTTTTCTGTTCATTTATTAATAGGATTGCGCTATCAATTTTATCTGTTTCATTAATAATGCTATCTGCTGCTATGATTAAGGGAGCATTTAAAATAATTCTATCAGAAGTTAGTTGCTTACTTTCCATCAAAGGAGTTGCATCTTCTATTTCTTGATCGTCCAATTCTTCAATTGGTTGGATGGTAATAGCTCTGGAACTTGAATCAGTACTATCCGGTATCGTTAATTTACTTTCATCAAATTTAATCTCGTCTAAATCGATTTGATCTAGAAAATGGTAGCCAATAAAATAGAGCCCAATAGCAAGGCTAATTATAAGAATAAATGAAAATTCGAATCTCCAAAATTTACTAACTACTTTTCGAGGAAGGTTTCCATGGAACTGATCTTCTAACTGCTTAAAACCTTCCATGGCTCCAGCTGCAGATTCAAACCCCTCCATAGCATCATTGTTGAAATCATTGCTAGCAATTTTTTGCTCAAGCAGATATTTTTCAGCTTTTGGCATATCACCTTTTAGATAAGCATCTATTTCCTCTTTGGTAAGAGGAGTATTACTTTCAAATATGTTCTTTTTCCTGCTCATTTTATTCTGCTATGATTTTCAGTTAGAATGATCTTTAAATTCCGTTTTCCATTTTGAATATAACTTTTTACTTTTTTTGTTTCGTAGCCTGTTAGGTTTGCAACTTCATCGTATGTTTTTTCTTTCAGGTAAAATAAATCAATACACTGTTGCTGCTCGTTTTTTAGTTTTTTTATTGCTTCTTCAAGGTTTCTTAAGTGACTTTCTTTAATGAATAAATACTCCGAATTGTTTTTGTCTTCGAGCTTGTATTCCAATTCAGAAATGTTTTCGGTTCCTTCAGGTTTTTTCTTTCGCAATTGCATTAGGCAATGGTTTGTAGAAACCCTATATAACCAAGATTTAAAATTCTTTACATCCATTCTAAGTAAGTCAACCATTACCTTTTCAAAAATCAAAGATGTAGCATCTTGACTTTCTTCTACATTCTTTAGATATTTTAAGCATACACCATATACAAGGTGTCCGTACCTTTCGAATAAAATACCAATGTATTTATTGTTTTTACTTTTCTTATACTGAATGAGTAGTTCAGTGTCCGGAAATTGTTTGATATTTTTTTTTGTTTTTCTCAAAAAATGCTTTTGAATTGCAAATATAATAAACTACTTAAGGGTTTGTAAAAAGTTTAATTCTTGATCGGTATAACGGAATAAAAAAACAGCGAGAATGAAACGCTGTTTTGTTACTTAAGTTTAT
>JAQWQH010000150.1 GCA_029244805.1 Flavobacteriales bacterium | reverse complement strand
AATGAAATGGAAAAAGTTTGTGCTGGTACAGCAATTCACTACTTGAATTTTGCTAAAGCTAACATAGGAAACAATACTGCTCGTAATCACGGACTTTCGGAAGCGGTTGCTTTTCTTGAAGGTTTAAAGTATGGATACAATGCAATTAGTGGAACTGGAATGTCAAGTGCTCAAATTGATGTTGCTCTTGCATTTATTGGTGATGATTATAATAGTGTAACGCTTGCAAACCTTCAATCAGCTATCGATGAAATTGCAAATAATACAGGATTAAGCAGTGTTTCTGCAGATCTTTAATCAACATAATTTATAAGAATACTCCCTTTATTAAATTAGAGGGAGTATTCCGTTTTAAAATAATAATTAAAAATATTGCCATGACTAAAAAGAATCTACAATTCGTTTTGCCTTTGTTGTTTATTGCACTCGTAATATTTAACTCGGCTTGTAAAAAAGACCCTGAAGCAGAAGAAGAATTGATAGTTTCTCCAGAAAGTTATGATAAGGCAGGAATGCTAACGAATATTGCAAATAACTATATTATCCCTGCCTATTCCACCTACAAAGTTGAGACCGAATCTCTCAAAGATTTGGCTTCTACATTTGTGACAACTCCCACAATTCAGAATTTAGAAAACCTAAGAAGTCAATGGCAGATAGGTTTGTTGACTTGGCAAGAGGTTGCGTTTCTTGAGTTTGGTCCCGCCGAGGGAATAAGTCTAAGAGGCCAAACAAATGTTTACCCTACTGATACAGCTGTAATTAACGACAATATTGCCGTGGGGACTTTTAACCTTCAATTGCCTGCAAATTTTTCAGCGAAAGGTTTTCAAGCTCTTGATTTTCTTCTTTACCGTCCAGGGTATTCAAATCTGGAATTGGTAAATTTTTACTCTAATAATAGCGGAGCTAAAAATTATTTGTTAGCGGCAGCAACAGAATTATTCGATAATGCAAACTATGTGCTAGGTCAGTGGCAATCATCTTATTCAACAAGCTTTATAAATAATAACGAAAGTAATTCTCAAGGTAGCTCAGTTAGTAATATTCTTAATTCTTTGAGTCTTCATTATGAGAGTTTTGTTAGAAAAGGAAAAATTGGACTTCCTGCTGGAGCCTTTAATGGTTTTTCACAAGCCCCAATGCCAGACCACACGGAAGCTTTTTATTCAGGAAGTTCTCTTCCTTATGCTATAAGAGAAATGCAGGCAATTTCTAAATATATAAAAGGCTACAGCTACGAAGGAAACACAAATAGTGAAGGACTGGACGATTATTTAATCTATTTGTCTGCTCAATACAACGGAGAAGACCTTTCCACATTTGTTGAAAACCAAATAAACACCATTATTAATAATTTAAATGGATTAAACGATCCTTTAAGTAACGAAGTTTTAGTTAATTCCCAGGAAGTTTCTGATGTTTATCAAAGTATGCAAATGTTAGTTCCAAGTATTAAAGTAGAAATGACATCTGCTTTGGGCGTTTTGATCACTTATCAAGATAGTGATGGGGATTAATCATTATCTTTGTGCGTTGGCCAATTTTTATTTTTAATAATTGGTTTAAAAAATGAGCTGAAAGTAATGAATAAAATACTGTTTCTATTTTTATTTTTATTTACATCCTCATTTTTATTTGGGCAAAACAAAGGTGTAATTTCGGGAACAGTTTTGGAAGGTGAAAATAATTCTAAATCTTCTTTTTGCTCTGTTATTATCAAGGAAGCTAATAGGGCTTATTATACCAATGAACAAGGATTTTTCAAGACAGAAAAGTTAGCTTATGGAAAATACACTGTAATATTTCAACAATTTGGGTATAAGACTTGCTCCTCTATAATTACAATAAATAAACCTGAAGTAAGTCTTAACTATCGGATTGAAGCACCTCAATATGTTTTAGATGAGGTTCTTGTAAAAGACAAGAATGACTCTGTTGCTTTTTCGCGAAGAATGAAAGCGATAGAAGGGGTAATGATTAGCCAAGGCAAGAAAAATGAGGTAATTGTAATGGATGGCGTCGTTGCGAATAAAGCCACCAATTCGGGACGCCAAATTTATTCAAGAATTCCAGGGTTAAATATATGGGAAAGTGATGGGGCTGGAATTCAACTTGGTATTGGAGGAAGAGGGCTAAATCCTAGTAGGACTTCAAATTTTAATACACGCCAAAACGGATATGATATTAGTGCTGATGCTCTGGGCTATCCCGAGAGCTACTATACACCTCCAAGCGAAGCAATTAAAGAAATTCAACTAATAAGAGGCGCTGCTTCGCTTCAATTTGGAACTCAGTTCGGCGGTTTATTAAATTTTGTATTAAATAAAGGCCCTAAAAACAAAAAAATGGAATTAACGGCTAGACAAAGTATAGGGTCGTTTAACTTAAAAAACACTTTCGTCAGTTTAGGTGGAGACAACAAAAGATTAAATTATTATGCTTACTATCAAAATAAATCCGGTGATGACTGGAGACCTAACTCAGGATTTAAAGTGCACACTGCAGGTATTAACATCAGAAGACATTTAAATGAAAAAAATTCTGTTCGAATAGAATTAACCAAAATGTTTTATACCGCTCAGCAACCAGGTGGTTTAACTGATTTGCAATTTCAAATGGACCCCTCAGAATCTTTCAGAAATCGAAATTGGTTCGAAGTTGACTGGAATTTGGCAGCATTGCACTTCGATCATGAGTTCAATTCTTCATCTAAACTAAACTCTCGGTTTTTTGGGCTTCATGCATCTCGAAAAGCTCTTGGTTTCTTAGGGCAAATTAATCGGATTGATTTATTAGAGGAAAGAGATTTTATTTCGGGAGAGTTCCGAAATTTTGGAAACGAAACAAGGTTTTTGCATATATATTCTGTGAATGATGTGCCTTGGGCTCTTCTATTAGGAGCAAGATATTATCAAGGATATAATCTGAGTCGACAAGGGTTATCTACTGATGGTGACGGACCAGACTTTTATTATTTAAATCCAAATAACCTGGAAGGATCTTCTTACGAGTTCCCGAGTAAAAACATCTCTCTTTTTGGTGAGAATATATTTAATATTAATGAAAAATTTAGCATTACCCCAGGCGTTCGGTTTGAATACATAAATACGAGAGCAGAAGGAACATACCGGGATATAATACTAAACCTAGCGGGAGGTGTAGTTTTTGACACGAACTATACAGATTTAAAAGAAAATAAGCGGTCCTTCATTATAAGTGGTGTTGGCATGAACTATAAGTTTAATGACACATTAGAACTTTATGCGAATTTTTCACAAAATTATCGAAGTATCAATTTTACAGATATGCAAATTCAAAATGCAAACTTCAAAATTGATCCTGACTTACAAGATGAAAAAGGATTCAATGTAGATTTAGGTCTTCGTGGTCAAATCATAAATAAATTAAATTATGATGTTTCGGTTTTCATGCTTTCATATGGAAATCGGATAGGAACCACGATACAAGTTGACCCTAAGTGGTACACCACTTATCAATACAGAACAAATATCTCTAGCTCAATTACTAAAGGAGTGGAAGCAATGATAGAAGCGGATTTATGGAAGTTCGTATTTACTGATACATCTAAGTTTTCCCTGAGGCCTTTCGTTAACGCTTCATTAATAGATGCTCGCTACATTAATTCGGAAGAGCCCGCATTTAACAATAAAAAAGTTGAGTTAGTTCCTCCATTTAATTTTAAAACAGGGGTAACCTTAGCCTACAAATCATTTTCAGTAAGTTATCAATATTCATTCACCCAATCGCATTTTTCAGATGCCACAAATTCGCAGCAGCAAGCTAACGCGGTTAATGGAATAATTCCTGCTTATTCGATAATGGATCTATCTCTGAAATGGAGGTTCAAACTATTTCAATTAGAAACAGGTTTGAATAATTTGACAAACGAAATGTACTTTACAAGAAGAGCAACTGGTTATCCTGGACCAGGGATTATACCTTCTTCAGCAAGAAACTATTATGTAACAATTCAAATGACGATATAAAAGAAGTTATGGACACCATACAAAACGGAATTGAACAAGTTTTTTCTTATATTCTTAATATTGAGAAAAGGACTTATTGGGCGTTCTTGATTAGTTCAGGTCTAATTGTTTTCATATTTCATAAAGTTCAAGTTCATAAAACATCATTTGTAAAGTACTTATTTCCTAAAAAGGTTTGGTTGAGTAATTCTGCTTTTGTGGACTATCAGCTATTAATTTTAAACGCTTTTCTCAAGGTTCTTCTACTGAGCGCTTTTGCAATATATGGACTTCGCTTTGCATATGAAGTGACATATAATTTAGAAGTATGGTTTGGACAACCAATAAGCCTATCTGCAACAGAAGTTGTTATTTATTATTCCGTTACTATCACCCTGGCAAAAGACTTTGCTTTTTTTACTATTCATTATGCATTCCACAAAATTCCATTCCTATGGGAGTTTCACAAAATACATCATTCAGCAACTGTTCTGAATCCGTTTACTCAATATCGTTTACACCCAATAGAAATGATTATTAATAATATCGTTGCCATATTCGTATTTGCTTTAGTCACGGGAACTTTTGACTTTATGTCCGATCATCAAATTCATCAATATACCTTATATGGTATTGGGGTCTTCAGCTTTCTATTCCTAAGCTTAGGAGCTAATTTGAGACATTCACACGTAAACCTAGGGTATCCCGGATTTCTTGAAAAGATTCTAATCAGCCCCTACCAGCATCAAATTCATCACAGCAGTGACCCCAAGCACTTCAACAAAAACATGGGAGGTAAATTTGCTTTTTGGGATCTAATTTTTGGAACCTTAGTAAGGTCTAAAGAGGTGGAAAAAGTAAAGTTTGGATTAGGAAAAGAAAATAAGGATTATGATACCTTCGCGAAAAGTCTCATTATATCACCAATTAAAAATTTGGGAAAAATGATTAACATCTTTAAACGTAAACGATAAGTACTGATAATGTTTTCCTTCCAGAGACGTCATGCTTTTTGCAAATCATCTAAATACATTTACAAAAATAAAAAAGCCTCTAGCAAATATTTGCTAGAGGCTTTAAAATACAATTAGTGATGTTTTTATCTTTTAAAAGACATTGACATACTAGTTCCTTTTGCCATTGCGTCAATATCAAATTCACCAGGAACCATACTCATTGCTTCTGGCATCTGCTCTTTAACTTGCGCTAATAAATCTTCTGCGGTAAGCGCAAGTGTTAACTTATCAGCTGAAACACTCTCAACAGTTAAAGTCATCTTTCCTTTTTGCTCTTCTACTTCTCCTTCAATAATTAATTTATCTCCTTCAAGCGACCAATCAAAAGAAAAAGTTTCATCTTCATCCTCATGCGACAATACTAACTTACCATCTTCTTTAAATTCAAAAGTGATAGATTCCGATTCCTCAGATGCTTCTGAAAGCATTTGGCTTTTTTGTTCTTCAATTGCCCCCTTGAATGCTGCAAGGCCATCTCCTAATGTTAAATCCAACGAACTTGGATCTGCTTTCCATGCTCCTACTAAATCCGCTGAATCGGCGCCGCCACACGAAACCAATACCAATGCAGTTAACGCAACTGCCAATGTTTTAAATACGTTTTTCATTTTAAATCTTTTTTTGTTTTTATTTATTTTGCAAATGAAAACGATTCTGTGTAATAAAACAATTATTCGCATAAAAACTTGATAAACAATATAGTTTTAATGTTTTGATAGTATTTATTAGTTTTGTAACATGAAAAGAATTGGAGTTATTGGAGGAGGGAGTTGGGCGACAGCAATTGTGAAAATGCTATCGAATAATCTTGATTCATTTACCTGGTGGATGCGAGATGAAAGCCAAAAGGAACATGTTGTACAACATAACCATAATCCAAAGTACCTGCAGTCTGTATATGTTAACAAGAACATTGTAAATGTTACTACGGATCTGAAACTTACAATAATGGAAAGTGAGGTCATTATTATGGCAACACCTTCCGCTTTTATAGACGAAACATTGATGGAGTTTTCAAAAAAAGACTTTAATGGAAAGCACATTATCTCGGCGGTTAAGGGAATAATACCGCAAACGAATGAGATTCCTGCGGACTATTTCAACAATAAATTTGATGTTCCGTTTGAAAAAATCGGAATCATCAGTGGCCCTTGTCATGCGGAAGAGGTTGCCTTGGAAAGACTATCCTACTTGACCATTGCCAGTCCAAATAAAACATTAGCCGATCAAATCTCCAACAGCTTATCGTGCCGTTATATTCGGTGCTGTATTTCGGATGACCTAGTGGGAACTGAAATATCTGCGGTTCTGAAAAATGTATATGCTTTAGCAGGTGGGATTTGTCACGGATTGGGTTATGGTGATAATTTTCAAGCTGTGTTGATGAGTAATGCCATTCAAGAAATTTCTCGTTTTGTGGATGCTGTTCATCCCATACATAGAGATGTTAAATCTTCAGCATACTTAGGAGATTTATTGGTGACCGGATATTCCCTATATAGTCGAAATAGAACTTTTGGAAATATGATAGGCAAAGGGTATTCTGTTAGGGCCGCACAGCTAGAAATGAATATGGTTGCTGAAGGTTATTATGCTACAAAATGTATAATGGAAATAAACGAAAAATACAAAGTGGAGCTGCCAATAACCAAAGCGGTATATCATATATTATATGACAAAATATCTCCTTCCGTCGAAATGAAAATACTGTCTGACAACTTGAATTAAACGATTAACCTTTAGAGACAACAACTCAGTAAACTACAAATATTTACACTTCATAGTTACTTCTTTATCTTCTTTCCCTAATATAAATTTAAAATCTTCAAATTGGGGTTTTGAATAACCCTCGTGAAAATAATTTGAAAATGCAAAACCCTCTTGAGGGAATAAATATTTGTACCTCATTTTCCTATCCCAGTCTTCATCATCCAATAAAGCAACTCCATAAACTCCAGGACTTAAACCTACAATTGTAGCAGTTACTTTACCATCTTTCATATTTGTTTTTAAAACTGTTTGTTTCAAAACGGCATCTCTATTTTGGTAGTCTTTATTGTTCGTGTAAATACCAAGCAACAAATGTCCATTGGAACTACGAACATCCGTAATTTCTACTAAAATAGTTTGTGCACAAACAGAGGCATCCATATTCCAGATCAATAAAAAAATATTCAAAATAAAAACTTCAATCTTCATATTTCATAAAACTAAAATAGTTTAAGGTTTATTGCTAAAAATTAATTTTTACGTCCAATGTATAGAAAATATTTAGCGCTTTTGCATATAGTGTTGGTTTTCAGTGTTTTAGCCCTTAAGCGATGCCGCTGGCTTAAATTAACTATCTTCAATAATCAATGGTAATACATCATTTGACAAGCAACAGTCTCTTAAATCGCTTTTAAACGTCTTTTTGATGCTTTATAACATAAATTTGACTTGAATATTTATTGTTTTTTGCATTTGCCACAAGATTCGATTTAAACCCATTTAAAAAACCTGAGAAAATATTTCCGCCTTTATATTTTTCCGATATCATACTTATATAATATGCGTCATATTTCATTGGCAATATTTCAACTACCTCCATTCCATGATTAGAAAATAATTTTTTCATGTTATTCGGTCTAAAATGGTACAGATGAATTGGCAAATCGTAAGCGGCCCAATTTGCACCATAGTGTTCCGCATCTTTACTAGAACAGTTTGGAACTGCCACTATTAATACCCCATCTTGCTTCAAAATCTTTTTATATTGCTCTATATCATCATTTAAATTATATACATGCTCCAATACGTGCCACATAGAAATTACATCAAACGTATTCTCCTCTACCGCATATAAATGATTCAATGGCTTTGCTTCTATTAAGTTGCTTTCGATCGCAATTTTACGAGCAGATTCATCGGGCTCTAATCCAAGCGCCTTCCAATTCAGAGATTTACAATAAGCTAAAAAATCACCGGTGCCACAGCCAATATCTAAAATGTTTTTAGCTGTTGAATGCTTTGAAGCCAACTTTTCTTTTTGCCTAATTGCCCTGGAACGAACAACGTGGTAAACCCTATTTATAAAACCTTTCTTTGTTCCGGAATGAGAAACATAATTTTCCGATTTATAATAATCTCCTATTGTACCTTCCGAAGGAATCGGGTTCGTAAACCGAAAAGAACAATCGTTACATTCTACAATATTAAACCGGTCCTTACTTACGTTGTGGTCTTCTGCTTCTACAAAATTTCTATGAGATTCACCTCCACAAATGGGGCACTTTTCGATATTTACTAACTGATGTTTCACGTGGAACTATTCTAATTCTATCTACCCAGATAAATCATTAATACAGATATATCAGACGGTTTAATTCCGCTGATTCTTGAAGCTTGACCCAATGTTTTCGGACAGATTTCGCTCAACTTCTCTTTGGCCTCATTCGAAAGTGAAGAAAATTTATCATAGTCGATACCGTCCGGAATAACAACATATTCCAGTCTTGACAGCTTATCAGCTACATCCTTTTCCCGATCCAAATAACCTTTATATTTTATCAATATTTCGGCTTGTTCTAAAACATCTCGTTTCTCGTTTCCTATATTGTCAATAAACTCCTTAAGCGTGTCATTAGCTATTTCTAAATCGTGAATCGTTAAAAAAGGCCGTGCCAAAACCCCGTCCATTTTTACTTTCTGTTTAATTGGAGAAGTCTTCTTCTTTTCTAAAATTGGATTAATCCGTTCCGGATCAATTGATGTTTTGCGAATAACCTTTATTAGCTGATCCGTTTTTGCTTCCTTCTCTAAAACCTTCTTCATGCGTTCTTCCGAGGCTAAACCAATTTTAAATCCTTTTTCGGTAAGCCTTAAGTCGGCATTATCCTGACGCAATAAAATCCTATACTCCGCGCGTGAGGTAAACATTCTGTAAGGCTCTTCCGTACCTTTCGTAATCAAATCATCAATCAAAACTCCAATATAAGCCTCACTACGCGATAATGTAAACTCCTCTTTTTGCTGAACCTTTAATGCAGCATTTATTCCAGCCATAAGCCCCTGACTTGCAGCTTCTTCATATCCTGTGGTACCATTTATCTGCCCTGAAAAATACAAACCCTCTACAAGTTTAGTTTCCAGGGTATGCTTTAATTGTGTTGGAGGAAAGTAATCGTACTCGATGGCGTACCCAGGCCGAAACATCTTTGCGTTTTCAAAGCCCGGAACCAAACGCAGTGCCCTCATCTGAACTTCCTCGGGCAAACTAGTGCTAAAGCCGTTTACATAGTACTCTATCGTATCCCAACCCTCCGGCTCGGCAAAAATTTGATGACGATTACGCTCAGCAAAACGATTAATTTTATCCTCAATGGATGGACAATATCGCGGACCTACACTATTAATAGCCCCATTAAACATTGGAGACCGATCAAATCCCGTCTTCAACATCTCGTGCACTTCCGGATTTGTGTAAGTTATCCAACAACTTTTCTGGTGCGAAAGAAATTCTGTCTCATCCGAATAAGAAAATTTCTTTGGATTAACATCTCCCGGCTGTTCATCCATTTTCGAAAAATCAAGAGAACGTCCATCTACTCGGGGTGGTGTACCCGTTTTCATTCTACCCGATTGAAAACCAATTTCCACTAATTGTTCAGTAATTCCATGCGCACCCTTTTCTCCCATCCTACCTCCACCAAATTGCTTTTCCCCAAGATGTATAGTCCCATTCAAAAAAGTACCGCTATTAAGGATTACTGATTTCCCATTAATTTCAACACCCATTGCTGTTTTCACCCCTTCAACTTTACCGTTTCGGGTAATTAGACCAACCACCATATCTTGCCAAAAGTCCACATTTGCGTTTTGCTCAAGAGCTAGCCTCCAAGTCCTTGAAAAAAGCATGCGATCACATTGAGCTCTGGGGCTCCACATTGCGGGCCCTTTACTAAGGTTTAAGAGCTTAAACTGGATAGCGCTTTTATCTGTGACAATACCAGTATAACCACCTAAAGCATCTATTTCACGAACAATTTGACCTTTTGCAATACCTCCGATAGCTGGGTTACAACTCATTTGACCTATCGTCTCCATATTCATTGTAACCATGAGCACCTTAGAACCCAGGTTAGCAGCAGCAGCGGCAGCCTCATTTCCTGCGTGCCCACCTCCCACAACTATAACATCATACTCTTCCAGCATTCTATTTTTTCTTAATATTCCACGTGAAACAACAATTTAACACCTTCATTATCAAGCTACTAAAGATTTTCTAACATAGCTAATGCATCTTCTTCCATGCTCCGCATTTCTACAATATCTTCTGCTGTCTTATCCGAAAACCCGAGCAAATGTAATAAACCATGCGCAATTACTCTATTAAGTTCATTGCTTTCCGATTTTCTGAACGTTTTAGCATTTTCATTAGTTCTATCGACAGATATGAATAAGTCTCCTGAAATCACATCATTGTGACAATAATCAAATGTAATGATATCCGTGAAATAATCATGATTCAAGTGTTCTTGGTTCAACTTCAACAAATAGTCGTCCGAACAAAATACATAGTTTAATTCTCCAAGCTTTTTATTGTGGTGTTCAACTAACATTACCAGCCAATTTGAGGTTGTTTTTTCACTGTCAAGTGCAAAAGAGATATCTTCGGTATGAAAAAAAATATTATCCTGCGGCATAGTTTAGAGATAAAAAAATCCCGCATTTAACGGGACAACTTAAAGATATAAATACTAAATCGATGTGTTGTTAGCATTCAAACATCAATTCAACAATTCTCCCATTTTCTTCGAAGGTCACTTCATCGGCTAAATTCTTCATTAAAAAGATCCCTCTTCCATTTGGTTTCTCAATATTTTCTGGATCTGTTGGATCGGGCAAATTTTCAAAATCAAAACCCACACCTTCATCTTCAATTCTAAATTTTAGTCTATTTTCGTTTTGACCACAAGCAACGGATGTTTTTTTCGTTACATCTAATTTGTTTCCATGATGAATGGCATTGTTTACCGCTTCGGTTAAGGCAATTAATATATTTCCGTAATTACCTTCAGGAATTTGCAACTCCTCACAAACATTGTCTACTAGTTTTTCTACCAAATAAATGTTCTCTGCCTCAGAGGGAAAGTCTATTTTTTGCATTGTTAAAAAGGTTTGTGTCTCCATGGTATCATTCATCAATTTGATTAAAATACTCGTTCACTTTGTTTTTATAATATGGTTTTAGTGAAGGAGGAATCGTTTTTAACATTTCGATTTCCTTCTCTTTGTGCTTCTTATACTCAAGATATTCATTTGGGTTACTAAAAAGTTGCTTTTTTGCTTCATTAGCTTCTCTTTTCTCGTCAAACTCCCTTTCTCTTTGTGCCTTCTCGTGCTTCAACAGGCGCGTCATAATATCCTTGTGCCGCATTATTGTTTCATTCGAAATTCTTTTATTGACAATATCTTCCTCCAGTTTCTCCATGTCTTTGGCTATTTTCTTTAAGCCATTTCCATTACCAGATCCGTCCTTGTTGAGCTCTTGTCCTATTTGTTCCATCTGTTTTCTTAAGGCACTTTGCTCGGCTGCCATTTGGGCAATTTCTTTGCTAGATACCCCGCCAACGCCTCCTTGATCGGCATTTTTTTTGCCCCCGTTACCTTTTTCACCTTCTTTTTTGCCCCCAGAATTATCTCCCTTTTCCATGGACTTCTTCATTTTGTCAAGTTGTTTTTTTAACGCGTCTTGCATTTCCTTCATGCTTTTCGCGGACGACTTTCCTTTTCCTTTTCCGCCTGGCTTATTGCACTCACCTTCTCCAGGGGGTCCTTTTTGCTGCTGTTGCATTTGTTTAATTGCCTCATCAAATAAAAGCGCTAAGTTATTTACGGCTGTCATTACATACTGTTGTTCCGCAGAAGCCTTAGCGGTTTGTCTGTCAGCAATATGCTTAACCGCATTCTCAATATTTCTATTCATAGCAGCAACCTCTTTGTTTATGTGGGGCCCTAATTGCATAATTCTCTTACTCAAAGCAAAAAGAGAATCTTCTAGTAGTTGCGCATCATCTTCTAATTTACGCTGTCTTTGTCCTAACTTAACATATTGCGGATCTTTCGGACTCAGCCCCTTCAGCCCATCCATCACGTCCTCTTGTTCAAAAGAAAACTGGATTAAATTCTCAAGTAACTGGCGCAAAGACTCCATACTTTCGGCGTCTTTTTGTTCTTTATGCTGCGATTTCATGTTCTTCAACATTTGTGAAAGTTCTTCCAAAGCCTCTGCAGCTTGATTTTGTTTTTCCGAGGATTTTTTGTTCTTTTTTTCTTCTATATTTTTTTTACTTTCATTCATCCCCTGAGAAATGTTCTTCTCTTCTTCTTTCGTATCAAGAATATTCTTTTTCTTCTCCAAATCTTCATTCAACTCCTCCAGTTCTTTCATTTCTTCCTGGACATTTTTAAACTCATCATTCAGTTTTTCTTGTTCCTTATTCAGTTGAAAATTAGACTTCTCTTTGTTTTTTGTCTCTTTAGATAACCCCTTTTGCTTTTCCGATAGTTCATCTAGTCGATCTGTGATTTTTTCTAATTTACTATCAAACTCCATTTGCTTGAATTGCTCTAAAGACCTATCCAATTCCTTTTCCATTTGCTCTTGAGACAATTCAATTTCATCCATTTTATTTAACAACTGGTTCTTATTTAAGTCCTCTAGCATTTTTTGAAGCTCCATATACATTTCCTTCATTTCATCCGTCATTAGTTGCTCAAACAACTCGTTCAATTGTCGTTGTTTTTCTAAAATATCTTCGCTTAGCTTTTCATATTCATTCTGTTCGTGGTTTTTTTTACTATTATCCTGTTTCATTTGGTTAATTTTATTCTCCAGCGACTGCTGCTTCTTTAAGAAATCTTCGAGCCTATTTTTATCCTGCCAATCGGGCTTCGGTTTTTCTAAAAGATTCTTTTGAATTGCTTTCAATTCCTCTTGTAGTTTTTGCACCTCCTTTAAGTTTTCTGAAAGCTTGACCTTAAGGTCTTCATTTGATTTGTCCGCTATATTTGCCAGCTCGTTCGTTGTTGGAGCTTTAAAGATTCTTGTTTGAGAACGAGAAGACTTTGGCCCATTTAATCCGTCATTATCCCAAACAACAAAGTGGTGCTCTATTGATTCTCCTGGGTTTAACTTAAGTTCTGACATATCTAAATAATGGAAAAACTGTTCTTTTTTATAGTTTTTAGAAATTGGGACTTGGGCAGACTTGAATTTCCCTGCTTTTCCGGCACTAACCCTTCTATATTTAAAAACAAGATTTGTAAAACCATAGTCGTCTGCAATTTCTCCATTAAAGTAATGCACAAATGTGTTTCCCGAGTCCAATTTCTCATCCACATTTATGGAGGGTGAGACATCCTTGATTACGTTCAGAGCATATGCTATAGAATCATTATTCGTAATAAAATCATTCTGAGTAGAAATTGAATAGCTACAGCTCTTGAAAAACTGCTGAGTATGGCTAAATTTATTTTGCCCAAAAGGACTTAAAACAAACAACGAATCTGGGAAATGAAGGTTTATCTGAGTCGTGTTTTTTGTCATAAAACTCCATTCCGCTTTTGTACCCTCAGGCAAAGTTAAGTCACCTAAGTTATTTAGTTCCTCGTCTTTTAAGCCTGTATATTCGGGATAATCTAATTTAATTCGAAACCCCATTAATGAAGGTTTCGGTATTACCCGTAGTAAGTATTTGTCAGAGAAAACCTCGTTTGCTGATAAATAAAAGTCGTGGTCTGCGTTTACGTTTCTAAATGTATGTTCGAACGATATATTACTTGTTTTTTTTAGTTTATGCTTTCTTCCTCCCACATTAACAAAAACAGAATTAGGAATATGATTTCCTCTAACCTCAACAGACAGAACAAAGTTTTCTTGTTGCATTACCTCAAGACTTTCATTTTGAACCTCAAAACGAAACGGAGCATTTGTGGCAATAATGGTATTGTGATGCAATATATTGTCTGTGCTGTTTAAAATAATACTGCTGTCCGCAAAAGAAATGACAAGCAAAATAATTATGGGGAAAAATAAAAATTTTAAATATTTTTTGTTCTCAGATAAATCTATAGCTGCCTTAAAAGGCACTGCAGTAAGCTGACTTACTCTTTGGTCTATACTTGCTGTAACCAATGTGAGATGCCTTGACGAGATATTCTTTTTACTTTCGCTTAGTTGAAGGGTATTTACAATCTTGTCTTTTATACCTCCAAAATGATTTCCAACAATTTTGGCAGCTTGTTCGTAGGATATAACTTTACCTAATTTAGCTAGATTAAAAAGAGGTATAAACACATAGAAAACTAAAATAAATAAAGTCAGCCCTAAATAACCATAAAACAAAAGCGACCTGCCAATTACATCAAATTGTCCAAAATACTCTAGAAGAATTGCAAATAAAAAAAAAGAGCACATCATAGCAGAACTATAAATAAGACCTTTTAGAAGTCTATTTTTATAATACTTACGAATAAATTCGTCAAGTTTTTCTATAAGAACATCGATCCCGTTCATTGCGCTTACAAGGTATAACCTAAATCCATAAATTGGTTCAAGAAATACGAGAATTCTTTTGTTTTGTTGCTAAAAAGAGACTGATTTTTTCTTGTTTGCATCAATTCAATCTGTTCACTACTTAAAGGCACTCCCATAAAAGCCCAATCGCTCGTGTTTTCAACCCTGAGGAAAACCCTTACTTACTTGACTCTTATTAAGTGACTGTATTAATGACAGATTATTGCTCAAATAACTATGGATTGTATGAATCGAGACCCATGTCAAGCCTTTGCTTCAAAAGCTGGGGCATTTAATCTGACAGAAACAATACATAAATGATGTTTTCGATGCTCAGGTTTTTGCTACCTTTGTAGAAATATAGAAAATGTAATGAACATTAGAATAACCAAAGAATTTGATTTTGAAGCAGCGCATGCGCTGGATGGCTATGAGGGCAAATGTAGAGATATTCATGGTCATTCGTATCATTTAAAGATTACATTAATTGGAGAACCTCGAGCTGACAAGTCACGGCCTGAATGCGGAATGGTTGTAGACTTTGGAGAAATAAAGTCTATTATTCGAGAACATGTTTACGAAGAGTTTGACCATCGTCTGTTGTTGCGAAATGACTCGCGATTTATAGGGCTTGAAAAGCAAAATGAGCGCATTCGATATGTAAATTATCAGCCTACCTGCGAAAACATGTTAATTGAAATTGTCGGAATGGTCGAAAAACAGCTAAACTCAGAAGTAAAGCTGCATTCTGCTTTTTTAAGAGAAACTGCAAACAGCTACGCTGAGTGGTTTGCCAGTGACAACGAACATTAGGATTTACTGTGTTGCATAAAACAGGTTTAAATATATGGATATCTCTCTGATTAGAAAATACAACGTGCCTGGCCCGAGGTACACATCATATCCAACAGTGCCTTTTTGGAACAAAGAAGGAATTGAAAAACCTGACTGGATAAAGAGCTTTCAAAAAGCTTTTGATGAAAGTAATGATGCAGAAGGAATTAGTCTTTACATTCACCTCCCTTTTTGCGAGAATCTTTGTACTTTTTGTGGTTGCCACAAGAGGATTACAAAACGTCACGATGTTGAAGAACCATACATTGATACCGTATTGAAAGAATGGCAATTATATTTAAGGCACTTTTCAGAAAAGCCAAAGATCAAAGAAATTCATTTAGGTGGTGGCACACCAACTTTTTTTAGTTCCAAAAACCTCAAACGGCTAATCAATGGCATCGTGAATACCTCTGATGTAATGGAGAATTACGAATTTAGTTTTGAAGGTCACCCAAACAATACGACAGAGGAACAGTTAACCGCATTGTATGCGCTGGGTTTTAGGCGTTGTAGCTTTGGTGTTCAGGATTATGACCCTATTGTTCAAGAAACAATCAACCGGGTTCAGCCATTTGAAAATGTGGAAAGGGTAACTAAATTGGCGCGTAAAATTGGATACACCTCAATAAGCCATGATTTGGTATTTGGATTGCCAAAGCAAAATTTACAAAACATTATAGATACTATAAATAAAACCAAAGAGCTAAAACCTGATCGGATTGCATTTTACAGTTACGCGCATGTTCCATGGATAAAAGGAGTGGGGCAGAGAGGCTATGATGAAAATGATTTGCCAAAAGACGAAGTAAAAAGGGATTTATACGAAGTCGGCAAGCAATTATTTGACAAAATCGGATACGTAGAAGTCGGGATGGATCATTTTGCGCTTAAAACCGACTCTATGTACAAAGCGATGAAAGAAAAAACACTTCATCGTAATTTTATGGGATATACCTCGGGAAAAACAGCCCTAATGGTTGGTTTGGGCATGTCGGCTATTAGTGATAGTTGGTACAGTTTTGCACAAAATGTAAAAACGGTGGAAGAGTATCAGCTAATTGTTAATCAAGGAGAAATTCCATTGTTAAGGGGACACTTGCTTTCTGAAGAAGATTTAATTATTCGTAAACACATCCTCAATATAATGTGTCACTTTGAAACTTCATGGAAAAACGCAGAGCAACAAACACCTGCTTTTTTAGAGGGCTTGGAACTGCTTGATGAAATGAAAGAAGATGGTCTTGTTATAGTTGAAGACAGTAAATTAATCGTCCCAGAAAAAGGACGGTTGTTCGTAAGAAACATTTGCATGTGTTTTGATGCCAAAATGATTCGAAACAAGCCAGAAACGCAACTATTTAGTCAAACAGTATAGATTTATAATCCGTTATTTGATTGGAAAACATTTTAGAATAACACTAAATCATGTTTACAGCTCATTAGAACCAATAAAGCTTATAAAAAGCGAAAACTTTTTGGGTCTTTTCGCGTACAAGACCCGGTATTTTCGATACAAATGAAAAAAAAACTATTAATAACGCTGCTCCTTCTTGTCTTCATTGGTGGGTCCGCTCAGCGGTTTCAAGAAATAAACAAACTCGAAGAGTCTGTAAACTCAGAAACCGATCATAAAAAATTGGCCAATGTGTTGTACGAATTATCCCAGCTTTATGAGTCTAATAACTCCGAAAAGGCTATGGAAAATGCACGTCGCAGTTTAGCCGTCAGCAAAAGTTTGCAATACAACATGGGTATAGTTAACGCCTATAACCAAATTGGTGTATTGGAGCTAAATTTCGCACAATATCAAGCCGCATTAGACGCTCACTACAGTGCATTAAGAAACAATGAAGAAACTAATAATCAAGAAGGAGTTTCTTTAAGTAATTTATTCATAGGTCATGTTTATCAAGAAAAGGGGGAATTCCAAATAGCAGAAAACTTTTATCGTGCCTCGCTCGAAATAGCGAAGAAAATTGATTGTTCGTTATGTTTGTCAAAATGCAATTCTCGACTAGGAGATTTAAGTTATGTTCAAGGAAAAGAAAACCTGTCACTGCAATATTATTTAGTTGCTTTAGAAGCGATTTCTTCAACTAATCACATAGAAGAGTTGGCTGAAGCAAACAGAAATGTGGGCTTCTTGTACAAAAACGCAAAAAAAAATGATTTGGCTTTGGAACACTATTTAGAGTCACTCAGTGACTTTGAAAGAATTAACAACAAAGAAAAACAGTCAGTTGTTTGTTTTGAAATAGGCGTGGTCTATCAAGCGGAAAACGAGTTTGATTTAGCTTTGCTTTACATGAAAACGAGTTTGGGGTTAGCTGAAAAAACAGGACTGAAAGCTTACATTAAAAAAGGGTACCAAAATTTAGCAAATGTCTACGAAAAAAACGAAGACTATAAGTTAGCTTATGAATACCTTAAATATTATCTGGCAATAAAAGATACTCGGGAGATTTCTGAGTTAGAGGCTCAATTAGACATAGAAAATAAAAATCAAGAAATTTTACTTCTTAACAAAGAAAAGCAGTTTAAAGCGCAAGAATTAAAAAATAAAAGCTTCGTCACAAATATTATTTTGCTCGTTTTCTTTGTTGTTATAGTTCTCGCTATATTTCTGTTTTTTGCTCTGAATCAGAAGAATAAAATCAATTATCAGTTAAAAATTGCAAACGGAGACGCAAACCGAGCGCGAATAGACAAAGAGGAGTTTTTTGCATATACCAGCCATGAGATCCGGACACCACTAAATGCTGTAGTTGGAGTGTCAAGGCTTTTGGGCGAAACAGACCTAAACACAGATCAGCAAAAGTACTTGCGAACAATAAATTCAAGCGCACAAAATATTTTATTTCTTGTAAATGACGTTTTGGATTTGTCGAAGATAGAATCTGGAACAATTGAGCTCGAATCAGTAGACTTTTCGATTCAAGACACACTTGATGAACTAATAAATAGTCTTAGTTTTAAGCTTCGTGAAAAAAATGTTTCTTTGAGCTCCAAGGTAGACAAAAGTATCCCAAAAGTTTTAATGGGAGACCCACATAGAATAAACCAAATCATATTAAACCTAGTAGATAATGCTATTAAGTTTACTGAAGATGGAGAAGTTCGTATAGCGATCAAAGCAGTCGAAGAAACGGAAAAAACAATATCCGTTTTATTTGAAATATCAGATACAGGAATCGGGATTAGAAGAAGTAGGTTAGATTCCATTTTCGACTCCTTTAAGCAAGAAACTTCGCACACAACAAGACAATATGGAGGTACTGGGCTGGGACTTGCAATTACCAAAAATTTAATCCAACTAATGAATAGTAAAATTCATTTAGAAAGCACCTATGGAGAGGGTAGTAAGTTTTCATTTGAACTAGAATTAAAGAAAAGTAAAAACAAAACACTTAGCTCTGGAGAGTTAAATAGTGCTGCAGGTTCCTTGAGGGACATAAAGATTTTAGTCGTTGACGATAATGCGTTAAACCGAGAAATCTTCTTTGATTTAATCAATAATTACAAGAACAACGTAGAGGTTGAAATGGCGGATGACGGAAAAATGGCTCTCTTAAAAGTAAAACAATCTAAATATGACATTATATTAATGGATATTCAGATGCCCATAATGGATGGGTATGAAGCAACCCGACAAATTAGAAAACTAAAAAACAGTAAGGCGAATATTCCCATTATAGCTATGACTGCTCACGTGTTGGATGGTGTTGCAGAAAAATGCAATGAAGCAGGAATGAACGACTATGTTTCCAAACCAATTAACCTTACTATTTTGAATCAAATTATAAAAAAGCACAATAAAAAAGGGGGAGCAGTTGAATTGTCAGGGTTGGGAAGTCAAATAATTGATAATGTAGTTTTTGATACTTCGCATGTTCATTTAGAAGAAACTCTAAAGCTTGTTAATAATGATTATTCAAAACTCGACAAATACATCTCTATTTTTTTAAACAATGTTCCAAATGATTTGGAGACTTTAAAAGATGCGTTTGATTCAAGAAAATGGGATGAATTGAGAGGAATCGTTCATAAAATGAAAGGCAATGTTGGATACATGGGAATACACTTAATTAAAAAAGAGTTAGAATTTCTGGAGAAAGTAAACAAAGAAGTTGGTGATTTAGGGGAAATTGCAGATATTGTGAACAGAGTTGAAATTGTGTTAGAATTATCAATTAAAGAGCTCAAAAAAATTAAAGGAGAATTAAAAGAAAAAGCATGAGATGTCTTGTTGTAGACGATGACGAACTTTCTAGAAATGTATTAACAGATTTAATTAATGAAACTGACTCTCTGGAGCTGATAAAGTCTTGTGAAAATGCTATCGATGCATTTAATTTGATTAAAGAAGAGCATATTGATTTGGTTTTTTTAGACATTGAAATGCCAAAAATGGATGGGATGGAAATGCTTAGAACATTAAGTCCGTTACCTCAAGTTATTTTGGTTACCTCTCATTCCGAGTATGCTGTAGAGTCATATGAATATGATGTTACCGACTTTGTTCAAAAACCTGTCTCGCATGCTCGTTTCTTCAAGTCAGTAGATAAAGCACTTCGTCGTTTTGAAGAAAGCAGAGCAAACATAACCTCTAAAGACAAAACTATTTTTATTAAAACCGAATCTAAATTGGTTCAGGTTAACACAGAGGACGTATTGTGGGTAGAGGCCTTAGGTAATTACATGCGCATCTTTACACCGAAAGGTAAATACACAATATTGAGTACAATGAAAGATATTGCGTCTAAATTATCTACGGATGAATTTGTTCGGGTTCATAGGTCTTTTATTGTAAGGGTTGATAAAATTGAAACCATTGAGGATAATTATATTTTAATCAATCAAAAGCAAATAAGTATTGGAAAAGCCTACAAAGAAGAACTTACTAAACGACTCAACTTGCTTTAGTTGTTTTCTTTATCCTTAAGGATGGTTTATTAGGTCTTATTTCTTGGCAAACCAACCGTACCTAATAATACTATAAATAGCTCGAAATCCATCAATATACCCTATCTTTTTACCCTCTTTTTGAGTCCTTGGTTCATATGTTATAGCAACCTCCGTCCATCTCAGTTTTTTATACTTTGCAAGTCTAGCAGTAATTTCTGAATCGAAAGCAAATCGCTTTTCTTTAAGCTTTAACTCCTTGAAAATCTCTGTAGGAACAAGCTTGTAACACGTCTGCATGTCTGTCAGTTTTACTCCGTTAACAACATTACCTAACCAGGTTAAAAAGTGATTTGCCAACCTATGTGCAGCAGATTCTTTTTTATGCTTAGTAGAGCCAATAAAACGAGAGCCATAAACAATATCTGCTGTGTTGTTTAAAATCGGCTCAAGCAATTGATTGTATTCAGATGGGCTTAGTTCCAAATCCGCATCTTGAATAATTGTGTAGTCTCCGCTTGCTTTTTGAATGCCGGTGCGAATAGACCCCCCCTTCCCAATGTTGGTTCGGTGCTGAACTAGGGTTATCAAATGATCAGGAGTTTCTGCAATATACCTTTTTATCTCATCTAAACTTCCATCGGTTGAGCAGTCGTCAACAACTATCAACTCTTTCTCAATATTGCTAATTAAGATAACTCTCTGAACGATCCCCAACAATTTATAAATTGTTTCCTTTTCGTTAAAAACAGGGATGATTATTGAAAGTTTTTTTATCATTCTTTACGCTGCCAAAGATAACAAGATTTCTGAGTCATCCGTTTTAATCATCTAAAAAGGGTTAAAGTCGTACTCGTCTTCTCCGGCTCTAGCTTTCATCTGATCAGGAGATTTTAAGTATCTTTCTTGACAATCCCAGTCATCTGCGCGCATATTCATTTTTAAAAACACATTCCAATATGCCTTTTTTGTCATAGAATCCCAGTGAATTATACCGCGTCTATGCTGGAATGTTTGTATCTGATTTAACGTGATGAGTGCAATTCCAATTGAAAATATAGGTATATAAACCAACTTCTTTCTTAGAGTAACTGAATAAAAACAGGCTATTGGGATTGCAAGCAAACCATAACAGTCAATCATTGGCCTACTTCCAAAACCTCCTCCATACCACCACGACCACCAACTATATAGTACGAAGATGTTCAAACATAAAAAAACTGAAATAGACAGAAAAAATTTCCGTTCTTTTTTGAATAAAAACACCAAGCCAATGCACGCAAATATCATAATCGGCGTATACATCAACCAACCTTTTCTATAGCTAAAAAGTCCCTCTATAATATGTTGGTTATTGAAATAAAACCGTTCGCCAACATAAGAGTTAAAAAGCCAACTTCCTGTAATCAATTTCCAATAAACAAATTGAGGCAACAGCACAAAAAAACCAAGAAAAGCAATAGCAATTGTGTGTTTCCATTTGCATGTGAAATAGTTAATACGCTCTGTAAATTGCTTTACAGTAGCAACATCATATAATAAAGGAAACAAGAATATCAGGATATTAACGGGCCGAATTAAAACTATAAGACCCCCAAGCAAACCAAGATAAATCGCTCTTTTAAATTTTTTTTCCGTTAGCCACAATATACTCTGATAAATAAAGCACGTTATTAAAGAAAAAGAAAACGCATGGGACATTGCCGGTTCTGCGCTTGCATAATAATACAAATTAGTTCCAGCTAATATCGTTATCATAGTGAAGCTAGTAGCCCATTCGGAAAAAGAAAAAAGCAATAATTTCCGAAGATAAAACAACCCTACAAATAAATAAAACAGACACGAAACAATGAGGAAAAATTCGTAAGGTTGAGAAAATCCGTTCGGCTCATATTTCGAAAGGTTGGCGAACCCATGAGCAATAAAAAAGAAAGGGGCATACATAATCGACATTCCCATCGTCGTTTTTATTACCTTAATCTCTCCTTTCGGATCAATTTCTAGTTCGCTGTTTAAGCGCTCTGGCCAAAACTGGTGCTTGGCGGAATAGTTAACACTGTCTGTGTCAATAAAATCCAAATAAATATCGTGATGAATAAAGGTTGCCGGAAGGTAGCCATAATAAGAAGTAACGTCCCATGTAATTATTTTAGCTTCTGTTTCGGCATGCGTCCATTTTTTTAAATTAAATGTTGTCCAAATCATCAGCGCAACAAGAACAAAAAAAGTAAGTTTTGAAACACTATTAAAATATGATTTAAGCCACAAAAACACTCTTAAAGAGAATCTAAATTTGGGATTGATTATTCTATAACTATTTTATTGCCAAAATATTATAACACCATTTCGGGAATTTCTCCTTTAATGATTAACTTTCCTTCTGTTGCGGCCCGAATTTCCTCCACCGAAACTCCTGGAGCTCTTTCTAATAATTTAAACCCGCCACCTTCTATTATTTCCATGACCGCTAAGTTTGTCACCACTTTTTTAACACACCCAACACCGGTTAATGGCAGAGAGCAGTTTGACAATAGCTTGCTTTCTCCTTTTTTATTGGCATGCATCATTGCTACAATAATATTGTCAGCACTAGCAACTAAATCCATAGCTCCACCCATTCCTTTGACCATTTTACCGGGGATTTTCCAATTTGCAATATCCCCATTTTCAGAAACTTCCATAGCTCCTAGCACCGTTAACTGGACATGTTGCCCTCTTATCATTGCGAAGCTTGTCGCTGAATCAAAGTAAGCAGCACCCTCCATCGCGGTAATCGTTTGCTTTCCAGCATTTATCAAATCAGCATCTTCTTCACCATCAAACGGAAAGGGTCCCATGCCTAATATTCCATTTTCGGACTGGAACTCAACCTCGATTCCCTCAGGAATAAAATTAGCAACCAAAGTTGGTATTCCTATTCCTAAATTAACATACCAACCATGCTGAAGCTCTTGGGCTATTCTTTGTGCTATTTGGTTTTTATCTAAAGCCATTGTTTTCTGTATTTAAGATTTCTGACGAACTGTTCTTTGTTCAATTCTTTTTTCGTAATTCGTTCCTTGAAAAATATGTTGGACAAAAATTCCTGCAATATGAATTTGATTTGGATCAAGTTCTCCGACGGGAACCAAATGCTCCACTTCTGCAATGGTAACTTTTCCCGCCATTGCCATCATTGGATTAAAATTACGGGCGGTTCCCTTAAAAATGAGGTTTCCAGCAGTATCGCCTTTCCAGGCTTTAACGATAGCATAATCTGCAGTTAAAGCTGATTCTAATATGTGGGGTTTTCCATTAAAAATTCTTACCTCTTTACCTTCTGCAACCTCAGTGCCATATCCAGCGGGGGTGAAAAATGCTGGAATTCCTGCTCCTCCCGCTCGGCATCGCTCGGCAAGACTTCCTTGAGGAATTAAATCGACTTCTAACTCACCGCTAAGCATCTGCCTTTCAAACTCGTCATTTTCTCCTACATATGAAGATATCATTTTTTTAATTTGCCGGTTTTGAAGCAAAAGCCCCAAACCAAAATCATCAACACCGGCATTGTTAGAAATACATGTCAACTCCTTGGTGCCGCGCTTAACTAATTGAGATATGCTGTTTTCCGGAATACCACATAAACCAAAACCTCCTAGCATAATTGTCATGCCATTTTCTATACCGGCACAAGCTTTTTCAACGTTATCAACTACTTTATTCATATGTACTTTGTTTTACTTAACTTACCATTCTTGACTCTTTTCGTCCCAAGCGTCCATTTTTGGATCAAACTCTTTATATTGATTGCAATCAAGAGGGTTTCCTATAATGGAAGAAGGAGGAGTAAAGTCAGATTGAGATATATTTAATGTAGAGTCTGCATAAACTTTTTTCATGTAATAGCACCACATCGGAAGCGCCATGTTTGTTCCCATTCCAAGTTGCAAACTCCTAAACCGAACCGCTCTATCTTCAGCCCCTACCCAAACTCCTGTCACCAAGTCAGGCGTGAGCCCCATAAACCACCCGTCAGATTGGTTTTGAGTAGTTCCTGTTTTTCCGGCTACAGGAATCTCTCTGCTTATTCCTGCATAGGGTCTTTTTTCCGTTTCTTTACCTCTCATGCGAATAGCTGTTCCACCAACTATAGCTCTTCCGGTTGTTTTGTTTTTAAGTGTGGGGTGGCGGACCCCGGTTGTTACTAGTTTCATCATTTGAAGAATCGTGTACGCCGTTTCCTCTTTCCAAATTTCCTTAGAATACATTTCTGGCTCATAAATAACGTTACCATTCTTATCCTCTATTTTAACAATATAAGTTGGCTTTATATACACTCCATTATTTACAAAAGAAGTTAGAGCTCCAACCATATCATATACAGACAAGTCAAAAACCCCTAACGCCATAGAAGGAACAGGAATAAATCTTGAGGTATCCATTCCCATTTGCGAAACCCGGTCGAATGTTTCATCCAACAACCCTTGTTTTCCTTTTTTAACTATTCCCGCCGTAATGTTGTTCATTGAATTTGCCAAAGCAAAAGGTATAGGCATCATAGCATTTGTGTACCTAGCGCCAGAATTACTCGGACACCATTGTTTTTCTCTATACTTGTTATAAGGAATATCAACACAGTATTTTATATCAAAAAAAGACTCATCACAAGGCTCTATTAAGCCAAGCTCTAATGCAGTCCCATAAATAAACGGCTTGAAAGTAGACCCGACCTGGCGCTTCCCTTTTTTAACCATATCATACTTAAAATGGTTGAAATGAGGTCCACCAACCCATGCTTTAATTTGTCCTGTTTGGGGTTCAATAGAAACCATACTAGCGCGCAAAAGACTTTTATAGTAGCGTATGGAGTCCATTGCTGTCATAATGGTATCTTTTTCATAATTTTCGGACTGCCAATCAAAGACTTTCATTTTACGCTTGGTTAAAAACATTTCCGCCAAATCTTTTTTGCTTTTAACCTCGGTTTGGTGATGACAGTAGCTACAAACATATTTATCGTCTTCCTTCGACACATATTTTTCCGGCCGTTCACAGTATCCACATATTTTTCCAACATATACTTTGTATAGTTGCGAACGTCGTTTTGATCGTTCCATCAATGTGTCAATTTGAGTCTCTGTTAAGTCATTTGAAAAAGGCGGGTGCTTCCACTTTTCGCTGTTCGCGAAAAAGTCTTCTTGCAAGTCATATTTCAAGTGTTCTTGAACCGCCCACTCTGCATAAGCTTGCATTCTTGAATCTAGGGTAGAATGAATTTTTAAACCATCAACATAAATATCGTAAGGTTCCCCTTTTTCCTTATGATACTTATATTTCCTGAGCTCACATTGTGCATCGCCATCTACATTTAATATTCGCATAACAAAAAACTCTCCCCCCTCACTTTTTACCGTAATGGTTTGATAGAGTCTCTCCTTTAAGGCTTTTTTATGGTCAAACAACTTTTTTGTATCCAATGCAGTCCAAACTTCATTAAACAACGAATCTCCACCTTCATCAATATGTCCAAACCTATAAATAGTTTTATAGTGGATAGTTTTCCGAAGAATTCTAGACACGTCTCCTCTTAATGTTTCTCTAAAATACGGAGCTAAACCACTTTTATGATCAACTCGTGTATAATTTAATCCCAAAGGCAAAACTCTTACGGAGTCATAATGTGACTGAGAAATATATTTAGCTTTTAACATTTGGTTTAAAACAACTTCTCTACGCTTTATTACCTTCTTCTCCCTTCTGAGCGGGTTGAATAAAGAGGGGTTTTTCGCCATTCCGACCAGCATAGCGGCTTCATGAAGTTCTAAGTCTCCTGGTGTTTTGCCAAAATAAACTTGTGAAGCCGAATTTATACCAACCGCATTGTTAAGAAAATCAAACTTATTAAAGTACATTGTGATAATCTCTTCTTTGGTGTAATTTTTCTCAAGTCTTGTTGCGATTAACCATTCTTTAAACTTTCTTTTTATGAGATCCCATTTGTTAGTCATATTTTTTCGAGGAAACAGCAGTTTAGAAAGTTGTTGAGAGATGGTACTTCCACCTCCTTGACTTTTTTGACCAGTAACAACACCTTTTACAACTCTTCCTAGCGCACGCAAGTCAATTCCAGAATGTTGATAATATCTAGCATCTTCTGTTGCCACCAGTGCTTCCACTAACCAAGGAGAAAGTTCGTTGTATTTTGTATTGGTTCTGTTCTCTTTATAATACTTTCCTAATTCAACACCATCCGCAGAGTAAACTCTTGAAGCAAGATTACTTTGAGGGTTCTCTAACTCTTCGAATCCAGGAAGAGTGCCGTCATCAGAAATATTTAGCATAATATAAACTCCCGCCAAAGGTCCTAATATGGTTATCCACAATAAGCTAATAATTGCCCATTGAGACCACTTCTTCAGCTTTCTCTTGGGACCTTTTGGCTTTTCAACCTCCGAGCTATTTGGTTTCACTATATTATCGGTCATGTTTTTAAATAGACTTCAAAAGTAGTAAAATTTTAGTGTCGAAATTGGATGAGTATTATAGGTTTTAAAAAAAGCTGTTGCACCCGCGTACAAACCACTGCCCTGACACTCTTTGTTTAGACTAAAACCTAATTTTTGTGAATTATCTTCATAAAAGATAAATAATGGTTGTTTAGTTGTAAACAAAGATTATCTTTGCAGCGATTTTGTAACCTTAGACTGTTTTTTAGATAGGAGATGCAACGAAAAACCACCATAAAACTAGCTATTGCGCTAGTAATGTCAACTTTGTTCACAGCAAACTTTTATGCTCAGAGTGAACCGACCGAACACCCAGAACAAACTGAAGAGAAATACGATCCAGTAGCAACCGCACTTGGACACGCTTTGGATTCTCACGAAATTCATTTTCTAGGAGAAGGAGAAAGTGCAGTTCACTTGCCACTCCCTGTTATTCTTTACACGGACAATGGTCTTGAGTTTTTTATGTCTTCAGAATTTCACCATGGTGAACATGCTCACATAGAAAGAGACGGTAAAAAAGTTGATGGTTATGTTTACAAAAACTATTTCATAGATCATCATATGACTAAAATTTCTCCTGTTATAGATTCGCATGGTCACTACACCATAGACGAAGAGGTTTCCATTACGGATTTTTCAATAACAAAAAATGTTTTTGCCTTATTTATTACCGCCTTCCTTTTGTTGTTTGTATTTATGAAGGTTGGGAAATTCTACAAAAAAAATGGAGCAGTTGCGCCAAAAGGTCTTACTTCATGGATGGAGCCATTGATTCTATTTGTTAGAGACGATATTGCTGAACCAAACTTGGGAGACAAGAAAACGAAATTTATGCCTTATCTATTAACGGTGTTTTTCTTTATCTGGTTTGGTAACTTGTTAGGATTAATACCTTTCATAAGTAACCCCAACCTAACTGGGAATATTTCTTTTACTATAGTTTTAGCATTGTTCACATTAATAGTACAAATGCTATTTTCAAAGAAAGGGTTTTGGAAACATATCTTTTCCCCTCCAGGAGTCCCTGTTGCTTTATACCCTATTCTTATACCAATAGAATTTGCAGGTATATTTATTAAGCCAGCGGCGTTATTGATACGTTTGTTTGCAAACATCACGGCAGGACATATTATCGTGGTATCTTTAGTCGGAATTATTTTTGTCAAAGGAAGCCTTGCCTGGTCAGGCTTGTCAGTTCCAATGACGCTATTTATATCGTGTTTGGAGTTGTTAGTAGCTTTCTTACAAGCATACATCTTTACGATGTTATCCGCTTTGTTTATAGGAACTGCTATAGACGACGGGCACCATTAATTTGTATTTAAATAAACAATAAATAAATAACAACAATTATGAATGAATTTGTTTTTCACGGAGGTTTAGCTGCTATTGGAGCTGGACTAGCTGTTATCGGTGCTGGGATTGGTATTGGTAAAATTGGTGGAGGTGCTATGGAAGCTATTGCTCGTCAGCCTGAAGCTTACAACAAAATTCAGACAGCAATGATTATTGCTGCTGCATTAGTTGAAGGTGTTGCTCTTTTTGGTGTGGTGGTTGCCATGCTACAAGGGTAAAATTTACGTAACAAGAAACGCAGGGTTTGCCTGTGTTTCTTGTTATTATTGTTTAGAAAAAACTAAAAGAACAAGATATGGAGTTAGTAACGCCCAGTATAGGATTAATGTTTTGGACCTCTTTGGTCTTTGTTATATTACTTTTCTTATTAGCAAAATTTGCTTGGAAACCGATTTTGAAATCTGTAAAAGAGCGTGAGGTTAAAATTGAATCTGCTCTAGAAGCTTCGGAAAAAGCAAGAACCGAGATGGCTTTACTAAAATCTCAAAACGAAGACTTAAGAAAAGAAGCCTTGGTTGAAAGAGACGCTTTGCTGAAAGAAGCGCGTGAAATGAAAGATAAAATGGTTGCTGAGGCTAAAGTAACGGCAAAAGAAGAAGGCGAAAGAATCATTGAGTCTGCAAGAGAAGCGATCAAAAATGAAAAAATGGCTGCTGTTACTGAGATAAAAAATCAGGTAGCAACACTTTCTATTGAAATTGCAGAAAAAATAGTTAAAGAAAAGCTTTCAACCGATGAAAAGCAAAAGACTTTAGTGGATGGATTAGTTGAAGAAATAAATCTTAACTAAAATGAGGGAGTCACTAGCAGGAAATAGATATGCAAAGTCTTTAATTGGGTTATCAATTGAGAAGAAGGAGCTTGACATCGTATATAATGATATGGTTTTAATTTCAGAAACGGTTGAAAAAAGTAAAGATTTAGATTTATTGCTTAAGAGTCCTGTTGTTAAAACAGACAAAAAACAAGAAATTCTTTCATCTATTTTTGGTAAAGAAACTTCTGAACTTACGAAACAATTTTTGTTACTGATCTCTTCTCGCAACCGAGAAGCAATAATCGGGGACATCGCAGGCGCTTTTGTTCGTCAGTATAAGGCGATTAAGAAAATTATTGTTACTGAGGTGACGTCAGCTATTAAACTAGAGTCGGCACAAAAGAAAAAAATACTACAACTACTTAATACAAAGGAGAGTTCAAGTGTGGAGGTTATTGAGAAGATAAATCCGGAAATTATTGGAGGCTTTATTGTAAGAGTAGATGACAAACAAATAGATGCTAGTATCAGCAGAAAGTTGGATGACTTAAAGCAAGGTTTTAGCAAAAACCCATACATAGCAGATTTTTAATTTAGATAATATTTAAGAAAATGGCAGGAATTAAACCAGCAGAAGTTTCAGCAATATTGAGAGAACAACTCTCGAGTTTTAAAACTGAAGCAGAATTAGAAGAAGTAGGTACAATCCTTCAAGTAGGTGACGGTATTGCTCGTATTTATGGGCTTTCCGCCGTACAATACGGTGAGTTAATTGAGTTTGAAGGAGGATTACAAGGAATTGCTTTAAACCTTGAAGAAGATAACGTGGGTGCAGTTCTATTGGGTTCAGCAAATAGCCTAAAAGAGGGTGACACAGTTAAACGTACAGGGAAAATTGCTTCGGTAAAAGTCGGAAAAGGAATGCTTGGTCGTGTTGTTGATACATTGGGGAGCCCTATTGACGGTAAAGGGCCAATTGAAGGTGACTTATATGAAATGCCTATTGAGCGTAAAGCTCCCGGTGTTATATATCGTCAGCCAGTTACCGAACCGTTACAATCAGGTATTAAAGCAATTGATTCGATGATTCCTGTAGGAAGGGGTCAAAGAGAACTTGTAATTGGAGATAGGCAAACTGGAAAAACAACCGTTTGTATTGATACAATTATCAATCAAAAAGAATTTTACGATAGAGGAGAGCCTGTTTTTTGTATTTATGTTGCTATCGGCCAAAAAGGATCAACTGTTGCGGGAATAGTAAATAAATTAGAAGCTGCTGGCGCAATGGCTTATACAGTTGTTGTTGCTGCGAATGCTTCTGACCCAGCTCCAATGCAATTCTACGCTCCTTTCACAGGCGCTGCCATAGGAGAGTTTTTTAGAGATACTGGTGAGCCAGCACTGATTGTATATGATGATTTGTCCAAACAAGCCGTGGCTTACCGTGAAGTTTCATTGTTGCTTAGAAGACCACCAGGACGTGAAGCGTATCCAGGCGATGTGTTTTACCTACACTCAAGGTTATTAGAAAGAGCTGCAAAAGTAAACTCTTCGGATACCATTGCTGCACAAATGAATGATTTGCCGGAATCCATTAAACACTTGGTTAAAGGTGGCGGTTCCCTAACGGCACTTCCAATTATCGAAACGCAAGCAGGTGATGTTTCTGCTTACATTCCCACTAATGTAATTTCTATTACAGATGGACAGATCTTCTTAGAGGCTAACTTGTTTAACTCTGGAGTTCGTCCAGCAATTA
>JAQWQH010000251.1 GCA_029244805.1 Flavobacteriales bacterium | reverse complement strand
TTAAAGAATTGGAAGGAGTTCATTCTAGAACAGATTTTGATTTGAGCAAGCACGAAGAGTTTTCAGGAAAGAAATTGCGTTACTTTGACAATGACGACAATGAGAGCTATGTTCCGTATGTTGTGGAAACGTCTATAGGTTTAGACAGGATGTTTTTGGCTGTTTTGTCTAGTTCATTTAATGAAGAAAAGTTAGAAGATGGCTCAGAACGAATAGTGTTGAATATTCCGCCAGCCCTAGCTCCAACCAAGGCTGCTGTATTGCCTTTGGTGAAAAAGGATGGGTTACCAGAAAAAGCAAGGGAGGTAATGAAGACTTTGCAGTATGATCATATCTGTGCTTATGAAGAGAAGGATTCGATAGGTAAGAGGTATAGGCGTCAAGATGCAATTGGAACACCGTATTGTATTACTGTTGATCATCAGACATTAGAAGATAATACGGTAACAATTCGAGAGAGAGATACAATGTCTCAGGAAAGGGTTGCTGTTGATGAGTTGTCAAGAATAATAGGTAAAAAAGTTAGTATGAAGAATCTTTTTATGGATCCAGTTGTTTCGGTTTAGGTGTTAGAAATATTTCATACAAAGAATAAAATTGAGGCAGGTTGTGATGAAGCTGGTCGAGGTTGCTTGGCAGGTCCGGTTGTTGCGGCGGCGGTCATTCTTCCTTCAGATTTTAGAAATGACATATTAAACGACTCGAAAAAACTAACTAAAAAGAGGCGATATGCTCTACGGTCAATTATTGAGAAAGAAGCACTGGCGTGGGCGATAGGTGTCGTTGATAATAAGGAGATCGATGAAGTTAATATATTGAATGCTTCATTTTTGGCTATGCATCGTGCAATAGATGAGTTGGGAAAGCTTCCAGACAGTATTTTGGTTGATGGTAACCGCTTTACTTCCTACAGGAATATTGAGCATCATTGTATTGTGAAAGGTGATGGAATTTATATGAGTATTGCCGCCGCTTCTGTATTGGCGAAAACATATCGCGATGATATGATGATTAAATTAGCAAAAAAATTTCCTTTTTATGGCTGGGAGCGTAATATGGGTTACCCAACAAAAAGTCATCGTGAAGGAATAAGGGAGCACGGAGTAACACCTTTGCATAGAATGAGTTTTACATTACTTCCTGATTAGTTACGCTTGGATTTGAAGTCCAATTTCGGTTAGAATGAATTCAGCTCTTTCCTTGATGGTGAGCATTGGGACATCAATGAGCGTGAAGCCCAATTTATTATAGGATTTCCTGAGGTTGTTGTCAATCATTTTTGCCTCTTCTATTGATTCTTTTCTTTCTTGGTCGTTTGTGTAAATTGATGCCCAAATAGGCATGATAAAAACCTTTTTAGCATATCGAGAAGATTTAGCAAATTCAGCATAGTGAATTGGGGCAGTTTCATTTGCAAATTCCATGTATCCAATTAAATCCACCACAGATCTGTCTAAAAAGCATAGGTTGTTACTTTGATGTTTAGCCCTATTTTTCATTCGGGAATAAACCATGTCGCTGAATTCACGCATATTGACCCAAGGAAATATATTGCGATTGTTTTCTTGATTTTCTTTTATAATTTCTCTCGCAATTTCTTCATAGCACACGAAATTCATTTTTTTTAATTCATTAATTACCGAGGACTTGCCGGTGCTTGGTGCTCCTGTGATTACATAATGTTTTTTTTCTATTGCCATAAGTAGTATGTAAAGATAGCCAATATGATGCTATTGAACCAAATTTGTGTCAATAGTTCATGTGTAAAACACTTGTTTTGTCATGAAAAAACCAATATTCAATTAATAGTACACCCTTTGTTGTTTGTTCTTTCCTTCCTGTAAGCTTTGTTTTTGTTAGATTTTACTATTTACGGTTGGTTTAATAAAAATACTTTTTAAAAATTGGTACACCTTTTGACAAGATCAAGTCAAAATTAATAAACGTAAAAACTATAGAACATGGAATTATTAAAGAATTTTGTTTATGCCGGTGTAGGTTTGGCTGCATTAACATCAGATAAGGTTAAAGAAACAGTTGAAGACTTAGTTGAAAAAGGAAAAATTTCGGATACTGAAGGAAAAAAAATAATAGAAGATTTTTTTAAATCAACTGAGTCTAAAAAAGATGACTTTGAATCTAAAATGAAGTCACTGGGAGACAATATTTCTTCAAAATTTGACTTCCTTAAAAAGGAAGATGACGAAGTAAATGCTTTGAAAAAAAGAATTGAAGAATTAGAAGCGAAACTTAAAAAGGCAAACACAGCGAAGAAAAAACCGTCTGCAAAAAAGACTGTAGCGAAAAAATAACAAGAGATATATTAATTACTAAAAACAAAAATCATGAACATTATTGAAACATTAGCATACGCAGGATTAGGAATGGCGTCAGAAGCATCAGACAAGGCAAAAGCAAAATTTGATGAATTAGTTGAAACAGGAAAAAAAGTAGACAGCGACGGAAAAAACTATGTCGGTGATTTTTTCAAAACAGTTGACTCAACCAAAGATGACATTCAAGCTCAATTTGATAAGAATAAAGAAAAATTGGAAGAGACATTTCCATTTTTGAAAGAACTCGAGGAGAAGTTCATGCAAACTAAGGAAGATTTAACTACAAAAGCCAAAGATGCAAAGGAAGATTTAACTACAAAAGCGAAAGAAACAAAAGAAAAGATCGCAAGTAAGTTAAAGAATATAGATGATGCAGAAGTTGTTTCTGAATAGCTTAGTTGAATGATTGGCACTAAAAAGAGGCTTGTTTCTGATTGGAATGAGCCTCTTTTTGCATCAATTAAGAGATGTAAGGCCCCTATTAATTATCAAGAGAGTTTTCTTTTTGTTGAAAAGTAAATCTTTGTATTGTTTCGTAATTCTTTTCTCAATAGTATAGTTTTGCTGTAAAATAAAAAGAGTAATGCTAACTATAGATACAACAGAGACTAAAAATCCGAAACTGCACCATTATTTATTAGGTAGCGTTGGTCCTCGTCCTATTTGTTTTGCAAGTACAATAGATAAAGAAGGAGTTCGGAATTTAGCTCCATTTAGCTTTTTTAATGTGTTTAGTTCTAATCCTCCAATTGCTGTTTTTTCTCCAGCAAGAAGTGGTAGGACCGGGCAGCAAAAAGATACATACAATAATGTAAAAGAAGTTCCAGAGGTGGTCATCAATATTGTTGATTACTCTATGGTGCATCAAATGTCTTTGGCAAGCTCGCCTTATAATCCAAGTGAAGATGAATTCATTAAAAGTGGCTTAACTGCTGTTGAATCGGAAGTGGTAAAGCCTTGGAGAGTGAAAGAGTCACCCGTTCAAATGGAATGTAGGGTGAATGATGTAATTGAGTTAGGCGAAGGGGGAGGAGCTGGCAATCTAATTGTTTGTGAGATTCTGAAAATCCATATTGCAGAAAGTATTTTGGATGAAAACGAAGCCATCGATCAGAAGAAAATTGACTTAGTTGCTCGTATGGGAGGTGATTGGTACTGCAGAGCCGATGAGAACTCAATGTTTGAGATTAAAAAGCCAATTACTACTAGAGGTGTGGGTGTAGATGAGATGCCCCAGGAGATTGTCAGTAGTAACATTTTAACAGGGAATGATATTGGTCAGCTCGGCGGAATAGAAGCTTTGCCGAATGAAACTGAAGTCAATGATTATAAATTGATTGAACTGATTGAATTATTTGTATCTTTAGAAGATGCTCCAGAAAAGTTAGAAAAAGAACTTCATTTAAGAGCAAAAGATTTATTGAAGGAAAATAAACTTACGGAAGCGTGGAAAACACTTCTATCATTTAATAATTAAAAAGTACGGCCAGTCGGTCGATGAAAAACAAAAAACATGGAATTAAAAATTAACGGAAAAGTAAAAGTAATTTTGGACACACAAACATTTGATAGTGGTTTCAGTAAAAGAGAATTTGTTATTACAACGCAAGAGCAATATCCTCAAGATGTCAAGCTAGAATGTATTAAAGATAAAACAGCAATGTTAGACTCTTTAGCTGTTGGTGATGACGTTGATGTGTCATTTAACATCAGAGGAAATGAATATAATGGTAGATATTTTGTAAATCTCCAAGCTTGGAGAATTGAAAAAGGTGCTGCAGCAATAGCTCCAACACCTGAAGCGCCAGATACTGCTTTAGAGCCTATGGCAGAAGGTGAGGATGATTTACCTTTCTAAATAGCAAGAACATTAATTTTTAAGCTGCATCATTTCAAGTCTAAATATTTGAAAATGATGCAGCTATAAACTCCGTGTTAATGTGAAGTGCAATTTGTTATTCCCTTTGTGGAATTGCGGTAAACAATTAATAAGAGTAACAAGAGTACAGTGCTAATTAAAGTTTGAAGAAATAATTAAAAATCAAAAATTCGAATCAAAGCTAGAGCATATCATCAAAAATATCATTTAATTAAAAAAGGAACTGACATGAAATTATTTTCATTATTATTTGTCTTATTTTTATTAATTACTGAGGTTAATTCTCAGGAAAGGAAAGTTTTAATGATAGGTATTGATGGTTGTAGGCCTGATGCCTTAAACCTCGCAAATACTCCAAACATAGACAGTTTAATTGATAATGGAGCATATAGTTTACAAGCACAAACGGGGGATTACACAATTAGTGGGGCCGGATGGTCTAATACATTTACTGGTGTTTGGGAAAATAAACACAATGTAACTAGCAACAGTTTCTCTTCTCCTAATTTTGCTCAATATCCACACTTTTTTAGCCTAATAAAACAAGTGGATCCCAACAAAATAACTGCATCAATTGATCGTTGGAAAATCAACAATTACATTTTATCTGATGCAGATTATTTTACGCAAAGAAATGTTAATGATTTTTCAGATAGCATGAATGCTGAACTTGCTGCTAATTTTCTAACAAATGGGTTTAAGCCTAACTACTTAAAAATAGATATTCCATACAATTACACTGATATATCTTACTTGAATTCTAGCTATGAGGTTAACCTCAATGATGATGAAGTTTCTGGTGCAATAGACCTACTTTTTAGTTTTGATTATTTTGGAGTTACTTACAATCAAATTTATATTTCATCGAATGGATACATTACTTTTTCGCCGGCTGATCTTTCTTATCCTTA
>JAQWQH010000230.1 GCA_029244805.1 Flavobacteriales bacterium | reverse complement strand
TTTTAAGTCTCTAGGAGAGTATTTAGAGGCTAATTCAGCCATTACCTCAATATGGTCAGGTGTTGTGCCGCAGCATCCACCAATTATGTTTATTAGGTTTTCTTCAAGAAACTCTTCTATTTGTTGCCCCATTATTTCTGGAGTCTCGTCATATTCTCCAAATTCATTCGGTAATCCGGCATTGGGATGGGCACTTACTAAAAACTCACTTTTATCTGATAGAACATGCAAGTATTGTTTCATTTCGCGAGCACCTAAGGCACAATTCAGACCTATACTTAATAAAGGCATATGCGACATCGAAATCATAAACGATTCTGTGGTTTGTCCCGTTAACGTTCGACCACTTGCATCGGTAATTGTTCCTGAAACCATTATAGGTAATTCTTTTCCGAGCTCATCAAAAGCTTTCATAATTGCAAACAATGCAGCTTTAGCATTCAACGTGTCAAAGACTGTTTCAACGAGTAAAATATCTACTCCGCCTTCCATAAGAGCTTTTGCCTGCTGCACATAGGCAATAACAAGTTCATCAAAAGATGTATTCCTATAGCCTGGATCATTTACATCAGGAGAAATTGAAGCTGTCCTATTGGTTGGACCTATTGAACCTGCAACAAATCGCGGTTTATTTGGCTCTTTTAGAGTATACTCTACCGCAACTTCTTTTGCTATCTTGGCACTTTCAAAATTAATGTCGTAAACATATTTCTCAAGGTTATAATCTGCTTGCGCAATGGTAGTTCCGCTAAATGTATTCGTTTCCACTATATCGGCCCCTGCAGAATAATATTGCGCATGTATTTCTTTGATAATCTCTGGACGAGTTAAGGACAACAAATCGTTGTTCCCTTTTAATGGTGATTCATGATCTTCAAACCATCCTTTTCGGAAATCTTCTTCTTCTAGTTTGTGTCGCTGGATCATTGTCCCCATTGCACCATCCAAAACCAGTATTCTTTCTTTTAATATCTCTCTAATGTTTGCCATAGTCTAAAAAACAAAAATCTCTATCAACATTTTAGTCGAAAGAGATTTAATAGAGAATTCTACAAATTTTCTTCGACTCATCTAATTCTAAGTATGTTTAGAATGGAATTGGCACCTTTTCCGATACTCCCAATAGCTTTCGGGACGGAAGGTTGCCAAGGTATCAAAGGGCCTTTCCCTCCACCTTTCTTGATAAGTTAATAAAGAACTGGGCCAAAGATAAATGATAGGTTTATGAATAACAACCCTTGATAGAAAGATTATTATTGTAAAGCTCTAAAGTCTTTAAAAAACGACTTTATTTTTTTTCTAAACAAAAGAAATAAAATAACATACGGGACAATCATTAAGAAAATAATCCCCAAGTTTAGGCCTTGACCAACACTAAGGTCAGCTTTTTGACTGGATTCAATTTGAGCACGACATGTAGAACAACCTTGAGCAAACGACACTACTTGAAAACTCAATAAGACAATTAGTATGACGAACCTTCGAAGCATACACAAAGATAAATGAAAAGATCTAATAATAGGGAGATATCATTAAATAAACAATAACTCCTGTAACAGCCACATATAGCCAAACGGGGAAAACAAATTTCGCCATTCTTTTATGGGCCGTAAATTCAGAAATAGATGCTCTATATGCAGTAAATAAAATAAACGGCAAAGAAAGTCCAGCAAGTAGAATATGAGTAATAAGAATAAAATAATAAATTCCTTTAACTACTCCAAGACCTCCAAATGACGTGCTGTCAGCAAGTATGTGATGTGCAATATATGAAACCAAAAAAGCCAAGGAAAGTACTATAGCCAAATTCATAACTTTCTTGTGTAATAAATACTTTTTAGCTTTTATTAAATACAATCCCACTATTAAAAGAATTGCAACAAAACCATTAATAAATGCGTTCAGCTGAGCAAAAACATGAACATCGAAACCTAGATTTATATCTAATTTAAGCTCATGTAATAAAACAACGACAACAAAAACAACCGCAGAAACACTCCAAATAAGTATATTGGCTAATTTGTCATTCTTAGAGAAAGAAGGCTCGGGTAAATTCATATCTTTCATTTGCTTATTATTATATGTTTTAGGCTTAAACTAAATATAGTTACTCCCGTGTCAATCTTCCAATATCTAAGATTAATCGCTCCACCTCTGTACTATCTGTTCCACTATACATTCCTCTTATCCGAGACTTTGTATCGATTAAGATAAATTTATCTGAATGTAAGAACCCCCCTGGAGCTAAAGCATCTTCAGAGTTTGGCACAAGATAGCTTAATACACCCATTTCATAAATCGAATTTTGATCTCCCGTTACAAAATTCCAGTTAGAATTATCAATTTTTTTGTTGTCACAATACCTCTTCAACCTGCCTACAGTATCATTTTTGGGGTCTACCGTGTGCGATAAGAATGAAACATTTATTCCTTTCGTTTCAGCTTGAACTTGTTTGATGTTTTTTGTCAATATGGGACAAATACCCGGACATCGAGTAAAAAAGAAATTAGCAACATATACTTGCCCTTCATAATCTGATTTAGAAATCAATTCTCCATCTTGATTGGTGAAGTTCCAATAAGAAATAGTATGGTATACTGTGTCTTTATCAATTCCTTGAATAAATTCCTTTTGGCCCCAAATAGGTAATTTACTTTCTTCTTTACAAGAAATGAAAATTAGTGACATTAATAGAGTATATAACAATCCTTTAATCATTGTTTTTCAAGTATTCTTCTCTTAACAAAAGTACAATTTCCTTCGAAATTCTGGTAATATCTGGACTAAGGGCAGTTACATATTTCCCTCTAACGTGTCTTTCTTTATCCAATAAAAGAGTAATCACATAAGCCTCTTTTTCATTGCCATAAAACGAATCTCCCTTTTCCCAGGGATTACCTTTACCTAGATCCATGTCGAAAAAGGCATTTTCCATACCTTTTACAAAAATCCATTTATCCCCCTTTATTTCATGGTGATTATACATTAAGTGCATGTCTGCAACGGTATCATTACTATTTACCATATGCGATAGTATTCTGACGTCATCAAAATCAGTGTCATTCACAAAATCGTCATAAACATATCTCTTAAACTCCATAAAATTAATTGGACAAACATTTAAACTATCACTTGGACATTTCCCTGAAATAAAATTTACGATTAGTATTTTATCTTGGAAATCTTCTTCGGTAATAATATTATTATCTACATCTGTAAAAGCAAATGTATCGACTTTGTAGTGAATCGTATCATTTACCATTTTACCTTCTAGTTCTATTTGTACGATTTCATATTCTCCAAAATATGGGAGTTCCGAAAAAGAAGGTGTGCCTTGTTTAAGAATTACAATAAAAAAAGCCGGAAGTAAGAATATTCCGGCTAAAATTAAAAATTTAAAAATCTTATTCTTATTCATTGAATGATCATTTAATGATGAATAATTTCACCCCAATAAGCAGCTTCTGTGAATAAATGAAAAATCAGGTAAACAATAAATAAAGTATAAGGCACTAAAATCATGTATTTAAAGTTTTTACGTTCGTCGCCTAAGTGCATAAATGAAAGCACAATATAACCCGCTTTTACCAATGTAAGAATAATGAACCCCCATTTAATCATCCACCAAGAATCGTTTGGAACACCATCATAATACTGCTTAATAGATCCTCCTGTAATCACTTCTACAATTGTAATAGCTGTAAGGATTGCTGTTACCTTCCAAATCTTTTTCCTAAGCACTCTGCCGTGCTCTTCATCGTGATTGGCGCTTAATGCGTATTCATTGTCTAAATCTAAATCGTCTCTTAACATTTCTTTAAAAGATTAAATAATTATACCAAATAGAAGAATGTAAATACAAACACCCATACTAAATCTACGAAGTGCCAATACAATCCAACTTTTTCTACCATTTCAAAATGACCTCTCTCGTCGTAAACCCCTTTTTTAACATTAATTAAAATTATTAAGTTGATGACAACTCCTGAGAGAACGTGGAAACCGTGAAACCCAGTTATAAAGAAAAATAAATTTCCAAATTGGGGTATCATAGGTGCGTATTCATTCTCAATCATATTAGCACCTTGGATAGCTCCTAAAGGTTCTGCCATGTATTGAGAAACTAAAGCTGGATCCGTAATCATTTGACCATGTCCATAATCAAGTGAAAAACCACCACCGGCAACTTCCCGAATAGAAGCCCAACCATCATTCATTAATTCCGGTGTTAATATAACTCCGTAATGCGAACCGTGAATAAAGTGATACCATTCCCAAGCTTGAGAACCAACAAAAAATGCTCCTCCAATTACAGTAAGCGTGAGCCATTTGATAACCGCCTTCTTATCTAATCTGTGACCGGCCTCAACAGCAAGTACCATGGTAACAGAACTTACAATTAAGATAAATGTCATCAACGCTACATACAATAATGGAAACCCATTTCCTAAAAATGGCATTGCATTAAAAACCTCTTCTCCAACTGGCCAATCACCGTATTGGTGGCGAAAATAGCCATAAGTACATAGTAACCCTCCAAAGGTTAATGCATCTGAGACAAGGAAAAACCACATCCACTGTTTTCCATAACTAAGTCTAAATGGAGATCCATTGCCTCCCCAAAGAGTTGCTGAATCTACTTTTTCTGAATGTCCTGCCATTTCTGATTGTTTTTTTTGCTACCGCAAGTTTAATGAAAAAATTGTAATAATAGGAATAATGAAAGCCATAATGCACCTAAAAAATGCCAAATTATGCTAGTTGCTTGAATCCCCAATTGATTTTTTTCAGAATAACGTCCTTTAAAAGACCTCCTAATTATTACAGACAATAAGATTAAAGCAATTAACACATGTAAAACGTGCATTCCCGTGAACACATATATATATGAGCTTGCAGTATTACCGGCTTGCCGTAGCTCATTATTTTGAGCCGCATTTAACTCTTCTCTTAACCTAGTCCATTTACCATCCTTATAATGAACCTCAATTCCTTCATTTAACTGAACATATGTTTCAAAATTAACTTGGCTTATGAGCTCACCATTAGCATAAATTTCCCCTTTTTTAATTTCATACTCCTGCCCACCTTCAAATACTTTCTTGTTTATGTTGACTACCTCACTTTTCGTTAAATCTTTGGCAGGAAAAAACAACTTGTTATTTTCATGTTCTAGAATTTCATTGTTTAATCGAATAACAAAATCTTCTCCATACACTCCTTTCAATGCAAAAAGAGGAGTTTGATTATAAACTCCGAACGCAAACCTAAATAAATCTTTTTGAGCAGCAGCAAGAAAAACTTCTCCATTCACATATGCTTTTTTCTCCTTAAATTCGACAGGGCCTTCTTTTAATGAATCCTGTTGTAAACGAAAAACAGAATAAGAACTGAAATTCTCAACTGTGTAGTCGTCCAACTTTTCTTTGCGACGATCTCCACAAATTTGGTAAGCAAATTCCCTCATGTCTTGTACCTCAGATTCTGACAAAACTGCACCATTGATTAGATAGTCTTTTCCGTCAAACTCAATTCTCTCTTTGTTCTTAAGAAGAATGAAATCTGTTCCATAAGCTCCGTAAGTATAAAATATATTCCCGGTTACAACATTTCCTTGACTGTATAACTTCTTCCACCCTTTGTATTGGACATATGCGAATGAAACACCTAAAAGCATAGTTAAAATCAAGAAAGCTTTTAACATCCCCTGTTTGTTCTGTTTTGCAAAACGCAAAGCCAAATAGAGAGTTATGCTACTTAACAGTATTAAAAGGGTGCTAATATAAAATGGCTTTGGCAAATCGATAACCACCCAGGCTTTATCCATTTTACTTACGATAAAGGCACTTACCCAGCCAGCAAACAACAAGATACTTGCAATAACTATGTACCAAGCAATACCCCTAACAACTCTTTTGTGTTTGTAGGATTCTAAATCTTTACCCGAAAGTTCGTCTTCAGCCTTCCCCATGAATTATATTTTATCAATTAAATAAACAATAAGCATAAGAGGTAGGTATATAAATGATCCAAACATTAATTGTATCGCGAATTTAGTATCTAATGTTTTGTAAAGTTTGTAAGCAGGTATGCACATTAGAACTCCAACAAAAATAGCGATCATAGCAGATGCAATTCCAGCCATGTCAATTACCCAAGGCAACATCCCCACTGGAATTAATTCTGCTGTATAAAGCAGTATTTGGTATGCACTTTTTTTATCTCTTCCTCCTAACGAAGGGAGCATCCAAAATCCTCCTTTCTGATAATCATCGTGTAATTTCCAAGCAATACCCCAAAAGTGTGGAAACTGCCAAAAAAACTGGGTTAAGAATAAAACTCCTGGTTCTAGTCCAAACGCTCCAGATGCTGCTACATAACCCAACATCGGCGGGACACTTCCCGGAAATGCTCCAACAAAAACAGAGAGAGGTGTTACCGTTTTTAACGGAGTGTAAATTAAGACGTAGGATGCCAATGCCAGTACCCCGAGTATAGCACTTAATGGATTTAATTGCCATAATGAAAGAACTCCTATTATTCCTATTAAAGAGGAGAAAACCAAAGCTTCAACAACACTTACTTTACCTGTGGGCATCGGACGATTTTTGGTTCGTTCCATTTTCTTGTCTAAATCTTTTTCCCAAATTTGGTTAAACGAATTAGAAGAGCCTGTTACGAGAAATCCACCCAGACCCAAGAAAAGAAGGTCCAACCAAACGATTGCTCCCGGAGCCAACATATAGCCTAATACTGCGGAAAAAACAACTAACCACGCTAGTCGCAGTTTCATCAAGGCTGTATAAGCGGATACTTTACTTGAAAAACTCATCCTCTCAGCCGTTATATTTACCTCCTCTTGATACATAAATTGGGTACAAAAATAGCGAATTTTACATTACAATACTCAGGGAAATAGAAAATCAATAGTCTTTATACTCATTCCAGATAAGTGAGGATATCCCTATTTGAAAAAGGCTTGTCGGTTGGCTAATGGTATTATAATTATCTAATCGATAAACAAACTGAGCAAATACTCTTAAGTTCGTTTCCTTCATGAGTGAATAGGAGGCTTTTAAACTATTATACAACACCACATGACCCTCTCCTTGACCAATAGTGTGACCATAATCCCTGTTAGGGTGGTTCGCATCAACTTCTCTCGCTAAGTAAGAATTAAACATATCCCCCCCGTAATTATTTGAAGAAGTGTCTTGGCCGTATTTCAAATAATTAAACTGCTCTTCGAAATACCATTTCCCTTTTTTATAGCGTATAAAATTAGATAACTCGTAATAATTAGCTCCTACCGGATGAGCAAGGGATTGATTATTGTGACCGTAATTTATCAAAGAAGTCTGATGAGAGTAGGTAAACGGACGAACAAAATTAAATTCAGATTGAAGACCAAGGTTTTTTATGCCAAAGCAATCATAAGACTTAGCACCAAATTGAGCGCCATATTTATTTGCCCACCATTTGTTACCCGCTTTCATCTCTACTAAATAGAATTCATCAAAAATTACTTGACCATATAAAATATTCTTTTTCTTAATTCTAAACTTAACACTTGCTCCTATTAGCGAGTTATCTGCGGAGCCCATAGCATATTCCGGAGCTCTAAAAAATATTACAGGGTTCATATAGTTGACCTCAAACCCTCTATTATGCAGTGTATCGGAACCTTGCCAAACAACTGTTTCAAACAATCCTAGATTAATCTCCTTAGTAACATTCCAACTTAAAAAGTGAGAGCTTGTAAATTTATTTCGATTACTGCCCGTTCTAAAATCATTGTGCCATGAATATAAATTCACATATTTTACATTCCAAAAAGTGCTTTCAATCCTAAAATATGGATATGGCGCAGCATTATCCGATAAGAGCAGGGAACGGTAACCATCTCCCCAAAAATGCTTTCCTTTTCCCAATAAAAATGAAAAATACTTATTCGCATCATACAACAGAGAGCCTTCCCAATGATTTACATTCAAAATTTCAGCCACTGGATTTGTAGCTCTTCCAACAGAGGCGATTACTTCTTGACTAAAGAGAGACGAATCTATATAGCTAGGTTGATTACTTCCTATGTACCTATAAAAACCATTGAAAGTAAACTTTTCGCCTATAAAGCCTTTCAAATAAGCCCCTGCTCCATAATCGGTCAAGAGTTCTGTTTTATCTTGAAGCTGAACTGTTCCAAATGCCGATAATAGGGGAACAATAAACATTCCCTTTTTCTTCGAAAAACTGTTGTCAATTATTTTGTTTAAAAAAAAACTAGGCAACTCCTTTTCAACGCTAATATTCCCTTGACTTAAACTAGAGTTTGTATAAGGCTTTATTGCAGTGTGAAAATTACTATCACTTTGGTTTATTTTTGATTCGAATTCAAAATCAAACGCTCGATTCATATTAACCAATCCTCTTTGAGCAAATAGGCCCAAAGGGATACAGGAAAACAATACTACTAACCTTATATTGAAACAGAGTTTTCTCATTTATAAGTTTGGTTATCAACTTTCTTTACTTTTAGTAAAAATGGAATCGCCATTAATGTGAATGCTATAGACACAGCAGCTATTAAACTTAACGTAGGGTCTTTTGGATTAATGAACACTATCGATAACACAACAATAATGTTATATAGATATAAAATTAAAACAGTTTTAGCGTGATTAAGTCCTAGTAAAATTAGCCTATGATGAATATGGTTTCTATCTGCCAAAAAAGGAGAAGTCCCTTTTATTGCTCTTATTGTAAAAACGCGAATTGTATCAATCAGCGGATACACTAGAATAGACATCACTAAAACAGGCTTGTTGACAGAAGCCAGCCAGTTTGGGACAACAATATTCGTTAATGTTTTTCCGTTAATCAGTTCGGGCAGATTTATCACGCTTATTGCCAAAACACATATAATTGCTCCAACCACTAAAGAACCTGAATCGCCCATAAATATTCGAGCAGGAGAAAAGTTAAAAACTAAAAACCCAAACAATGCTCCACACAACACAAATGCCAATAGTGCCAATGGAATATTTCCCCAAAACAAAAAAACGATACCAAAAAAACCTGAAATGATGAAGCCAATGCCGCCAGCAAGACCGTCAATTCCGTCAATTAAATTGAAGGCATTTACAATAACTATATAAACAAAAAGAGAGAGCAAATAGCTTTGCCATGTTTCAAGACTTGTCAAGCCAAAAATACCATGCATACTTTCAATTCGTATATCTGCCATTATAACCATAATAAAGCCTACAATCATATGCGTTCCTAGTTTTTTAATTGGAGCGGTTCCAATAATATCATCTTTAACCCCAACAAAAAAGAGAAGAATTAATATCGCTATTAAATGCTTAAAGTTTGACAGCATGTCTTCGATATGGATATACTCTTCCGGAAACCAAAGAGAGTATGAAAACACGATAGCACCAAAGATAATAATCCCCCCAATGGTTGGTACGCTTCGACTGTGCAGTTTCCTGTCTTCTCCGGGCTCATCTACTAAGTGTTTCAGTTTAGCAACCTTGATTAGAGAGGGTGTGGCCAAAAGCACCACCAAAAATGATGTTATAAACCCTAAAAGAAGTATTTTATCGCCAACCATATTAATCAAAGTTAAAACGAATTGCGAAAAAGCCCAATTTCCTTATACCAAATAGTATGACTATTGCTCATAGTAGAAGTTATTGAGTGTCGTTCGCATTCCAATTTGCCAAAACCATTCATTATTACTCCAATTATTTCCACTTTCTGAACGGATAAAAGCATTTCCAAAAATTTGCATTCGTGTTTTAATATTTAAATTTAAGCCCAATTCACCTCCAAGATAATTCCAATTAATCTTTTCCGAAGCAGCTGCAATCAAGACAGCATCATTTGGCAGGAATATGTTTTCTCCATAAATAGACCCGCCAAACCTTTCCTTTTGCGCATAAAAATATTTTGCAGTTGCAAAAAATCTATTCTTTTCAAAATGTGCCATTACCACCAACTCATTAAAAGACGCCCCCAATGGATGCGCCAGTTCTTGGTTTGCGTGAGAATAGTTTTGAATTATATTCTTACTGGACTTACTAAATAAGTAGGGAACAGCGCTGTTGTATTCTAGCATTAGCCAACTGTTTTTAGCCTTGAATAACTCGAACCATTTCCACCCTAATTGAAAGCCTGTTTTAGAAAAATCATCCATTACAAACTGTCCATATATTTTGACATTTTCAATTGGAACAACATTCATATTAATACCAAAGACCACTTTATTCTCGTCGTTATTCGCATTTAAACCTGACCCTACTCCAATAATAGGAATATAAAATGCTGGATCAACATCAATTTCTCCAACTGAATCTTGATACCTCCGGAAAATTATCCCCTCAAAAAAACCTATTTCCAATTGCTTTTTCGGTTTGAATGAAAGGTAATGAAATGAGGCACTCTTTCTTTTGAACAATGCCTCAGGAGATGAAGATAGCGGCATTCTCTCTAATGTTTGCATCCAAGCATTCACCGTTTTATAAAATAACTTTCCGTCTAACAAATTCAGAGAGAGTGATAAATATGGATAATTAAATGCATTGTCGGACAATAGCATTGACCTATAGCCATCACCAATAAAATGTTTGCCTTGTCCAAATTGTATATTAAATTCTTTTACCGGAGAATAACTAATATAACCACTTGACATACCTACGTCCTGACCTTTTCCCTTAAATGTTTTTGCTCTGCCTAATCCAAACGCAACACCTCTTGCATCAGCAACGCTATCCAAATATTCAGGATAATAGAACTGGTTTTCATAATACCTTGTCTCAAAAGAGAATTTAGAAGTAATGTTACCAGAAACGCGAACACCTCTTGTATTGGTATAAATCCCGGTAGTTGTATCCATATAATTCGTTCGACCAGCAACAAAATTAAACAATGGATCCGCTGTTAAAAAGACATCCTCCTCCTTAATGTTTAATAAGTTTTCTTGGAATAGTTTTACTGTGAAATCGTAATAATAAACTCCAGAGTCATTAAACACTGACGCATAAGACGACGAGGAAATGAATGTTTGTTGAAATGGCTTAATGGCTGTGTGCACATTTTGATTTGCTAGTAAAATACTCTTTTCAATCTTTTGAGAAATCGCATAACTAATAGGAATGTTCTGATGTTGAGATAGACCTGTGGACCCCATCAAAATGAAAAAACCTAGAACAAAAGTGTTTCCTTTAAAAAAACTTTTATGTTCTATTTTTTTCATGAAAACAATTGTTTATTGAGCAACTCTTTATAAACACTTTTAATACCTTCTTCTAATTCGATTTGATGTTTCCACCCCAAATTATGTAATTTATCGACGCTGAGAAGTTTTCTAGGAGTACCATCTGGCTTAGATGTATCAAAATTTAATTTGCCTTTAAAGCCCACTACTTTTTTAATCGTTAACGCAAGATCCTTGATCGAAATATCCTTCCCACAACCAATGTTGACAGGTTCTTTCTCATTATAGTTTTGTAGCAAGAAAAAACAAGCGGCAGCCAGATCTTCTACGTGCAAAAACTCTCTTTTCGGGGATCCGGTTCCCCAAATTTCAACTTTGGCATTGCCTTCCTGTTTTGCTATGTGGAATTTCCTTAATAATGCTGGTAAAACATGAGAGTTGTTTAGATCATAATTGTCATTTGGGCCATACAAATTGGTTGGCATTGCCGAAATAAAATTACACCCATATTGATCACGATAGGACTCGCACAATTTTATTCCAGCAATTTTTGCAATTGCATAGGGTTCATTTGTAGGTTCTAATTCTCCCGTTAAAAGATATTCTTCTCTAAGCGGCTGATCAGCCATTTTTGGATAAATACACGAAGATCCCAAAAACAATAACTTAGCCACTTCAAACCTATATGCAGCATTAATAATATTTGCTTGAATCATTAAATTATCATAAAGAAACTCTGCTCGATAAACGCTATTAGCATGAATTCCGCCAACCTTAGCAGCAGCCAAAACAACAATATCAGGGTTTTCCATTTCAAAAAAGGAATTCACCGCTTGTTGATTTCTCAAGTCCAATTCTTTTGAAGAACGTACAACAATATTATTAAACCCTTTCGCATTTAGTTTTCTAACAATAGCTGAGCCTACCATTCCTCGATGTCCGGCTACGTATATTTTAGACTCAACATTCATTAGTTCCTACTCAAAATAATTTAATGTTTGATACCCCCCATCTTTCAGGTATTTGTCTTTTTGAAACAACTTTAAATCTGATTGCATCATATCTTTTACCAATCCCGCTAAATCATATTTATGTTTCCAGCCAAGCTCTGTATTTGCTTTAGTTGGGTCTCCAATCAACAATTCAACTTCAGTCGGCCTAAAGTAGTTAGGATCTACCTCAACTACAACCTCTTCAGTTTCCATATTCACTCCTTTTTCATCAACTCCTTCCCCTTCCCATCTCAATTTCACTCCAATTTCTCCAAATGAAAGCTCCACGAAGTGCCGAACAGTGTTAGTAACGCCTGTTGCTAGAACAAAATCATCTGCATTTTCTTGTTGCAGCATTAACCACATCCCTTCTATATAGTCTTTTGCATGCCCCCAATCTCTTTTGGCTTCTAAGTTTCCTAAGTACACTTTTTTCTGCAATCCATGTGAAATCTTAGCTACTGCTCTAGTAATTTTTCGAGTAACAAACGTCTCGCCTCGAATTGGACTTTCATGATTAAACAAAATTCCATTACAAGCATACATTCCATAGGCTTCACGGTAATTTTTTACTATCCAAAAAGCATATAGTTTTGCAACCGCGTATGGGCTTCTAGGATAAAACGGTGTAGTCTCAGATTGAGGAACTTCTTGCACTTTTCCGTATAGTTCAGAAGTAGATGCTTGATAAAACTTGGTCTTTTCAATTAAGCCTAATATTCTAATTGCTTCCAATATTCTTAGTGTTCCTAACGAATCGCAATTTGCTGTATAATCGGGCATTTCAAAGGAAACTTGCACATGTGATTGGGCTGCTAGGTTGTATATCTCGTCTGGCTGAACTTCTTGTATTATCCGAATCAAATTGGTTGAATCCGTTAAGTCGCCATAATGAAGTTTTAACCTAACATTATTCTCATGTAAGTCCTGATACAGGTGATCAATTCTGTCGGTATTAAACATAGAGGCGCGGCGCTTAATACCGTGAACTTCGTAACCTTTCTTTAATAAAAACTCAGCTAAATAGGCTCCATCTTGCCCTGTAATCCCTGTAATTAATGCTACTTTCATTTAAGTCAAAAATCTTATTTCCTCAAAGTTAACATTACATACCTACTTTACAATAGATTTACTGACGATTGTCTTGTTACTTATTTAACCAAAAACCAATTATTCAATAGCTCTTCGCGATTGTAGAGCATTTCATTTTTAGTTTTATAGTCAATAAATTGCTTGCCTGCATATTTAGCAATCGCATGCCCTGCAGCAGTATCCCATTCCATAGTAGGAGCAAACCTGGGATATTCATCCGCTACACCTTCTGCTACTAGGCATATTTTTAATGAGCTTCCCATAGAAACAATCTCTACATCTCCATGTTCATCTGACAATCCTTTAAAATATGCCTCCGTTTCTGAGCTCTTGTGAGAACGACTTCCTACTGCAACATACCTCTCTTTTGTAATTTGACGAGGGAGTTTTTCTAATTCACCGTTTGCAATTTTAAATGACCCTATTTCTTTATGGCCATAATAAAGCCATTGTTTAACAGGGACATATATAACTCCTAAAATAGGAACTCCGTTCTTAATCAATGCTATGTTGACTGTAAACTCACCATTTCGTTTGACAAATTCTTTTGTTCCATCTAAAGGGTCAACAATCCACAAGTACTCCCAATCCTTTCTTTCAGAATAATCGATTCCTCTTCCCTCTTCACTCAATATTGGAATATTGGTTTCTTTAAGCACCTCTTCAATCACCAAGTTTGCATTTTTATCCGCTTGGGTCAAAGGACTATTATCGTCTTTTTCCTCAACAGAAAATTCAGTTTCGTAAATTTTCAGTATTTCTTCACCGCCCTTAAGCGCCGCTTCTTTAACTACCTCTAATAATTTATTGAGATTCATCTTTATCTATTTTATCTTGATTTCGATTTTTTATTCCGAAATTTGAGTTATACCATGCGCGCTCATGGAAATAATAAAACACCATTTTTATTGCTGATTCGGCAATTGCAATACCAGTTGCTTTTTCAACGGCCTTTGCGTCATCCTGAAAAAACAGCCAAGCCAACAAAAATGTTGTTACTGATGCAATGATGCGCCAAGTAATGGTTTTGACTATATGTCGTTTTCTAGAGATTTCAACTTTCATTCTTATGAGTTAAACCGCGAAAATACAGTGCATTAATTAATATTTCTGTTCTAAATCAACTTTAATTTTATCTGCTATTCGAAATGCGTTCGCATAAATAGAAAACGTATAGGTAACACTCCCTCCTGTAGGCATAAAACTCCCATCGGAAACGTATAAGTTATCTACTTCGTGAGCTTTACAGTTTTTATCTAAAACGGATGTTTTTGGATCGTCTCCAAAACGGCAACCACCGGCTTGTAGATTGGCAGGAGGGGAATTTCCAATGCCAGTAATAACATTCTTCATCCCAATTTCTTTGAAAAGTAGCTCTGTTTTATCCGCTAAATATTTAGCAACTTTATTGTCATGCTCATGATGTCCAGCCCAAATTTTAGCAACAGGATCTCCCCATTTGTCTTTTACTTCATCATCAAGAGTTACGTAGCATTTGTCATTCGGCAACCAATCAACAAATATTTCAAATTTCAACTTGCGCTGTTTTGTGAAATAGTCAAAAAGCCTTTTTTTCAATGCGCTTCCATATAAGAGCTTTCCACCAGACGTCTTTTTGAGCTTAATAGCTTTTGTAATTCCATTTGCATGCTCAGAAACAAAATCAATTGTCCCACCCTTTACTCTTCCTAACTCCGGATGATCGATTTCGTACCATTGTTGAATTGCCCTGTTGATAAACAAACCCGGAGTATCCAATGCTTCAGCATCTTCTTTCGTCAAATCCGAAAAATATAGCTGTCCAGAACCAACTCCCCCGCTGGAATAAACCATATTCTTTCCTACTTGTCCAGAATTGTTAGCTAACCCATTTGGAAATTCAGTGTTCTCACTCATCAACAATAAACGTGATGTCTCTACAGCCTGAGCAGCAACCACAAAAATATTTGCTTCGATAGATTGTTTCCCATCATTTAGATCATAATAATTCGCTTTATTAATCCTTCCTTTGCCATTCGTTTCTAAATGAAACACTTTTGAGTTTGGTAAAATTTTACAATTTCCCGTTTTGACCGCGGACTCAATAAGTGCAACTCGCGAACTACTTTTAGCATTAGAGGAACAGCCATAACTTCCACAGTAATTAGAATAATAACATGCATTTCTTTTCTCTTTTGGCTCAGATATAATTCCTCTAGGTGTTGGGAAAATTTCATAATTTAATTTCTCTGCTCCTTTATCCAACCAGGAAGCAAAGATGTTTTCTTGTAAAGGAGGAAAAGGAAAATCAGGTGTCGAGCGAGGTTCCAAAAAAGAATGACTTATCACCTTTCCTGACACCCCAACTATTCTTTCTGTTTTTTCATAATACGCTTCTAAGTCCTCATAGTTAATTGGCCAATCAACAACATTTGCTCCTTCAATTGGCCCAAATTCTGAAAGTAAATTAAAATCTATTGGTTTTAAACGATGAAAGTATCCGCTCATAAAATTGGAAGAACCACCCACACAGTTTCCATTCCAAAAACTCCTGCCAGAATCATATGTAGAACGTTTCATCCATTTACCTGCTTTGTTTTTTTTAACAACGGTATGGCACTCGTCTTTCAGTGCAGGCCTGAATGAGTCGCGTCGTGTAGCTGTCATTTCATCCTTGTTAAAGTCCTCCGTTTTTGCCCATGGTCCTTTTTCAAGAACTACAACTTTGTAACCAGCTTTTGACAACTCGTATATTATGGGTCCTGCTCCGGCACCACTTCCTATTATGCAAACATCATACTTCATTTATAGTTGCATATACAGCTGGATACATGTTTTGTTTATTTGGTCGCGGCATTCCCGGATTATGATTTAACCAATTCCAACCTATACTATCTGGATTAACTCCGTATAAAGGATCTAGAAGTAATGCTTCAAAAATTAATGTTAGCATTCTACTACCCCATCTTTTTTGATTCTTATCTTGAAAAAAAAGTTCCAAAAGATCCTCTTGTTGATCTACACTTAATAAATCATATGCTATATCATGCGTTTCTTTCGAAAACTGGTTTAGTCCCTCAAGGTGATCAACGATAAAATCCTTTTCTCTTTGTGAGTCTCTCGGATCATTCAACACATAAACAATCCATTTATCTGCATTTATCTGAAGAGCTGAAGGCCCATCTCCTTCTTTTGGAAATAACACTAATTGTACAGCTTGCAATACTTTTAATTGTTCTGCAGATAAAGGATTTGAATCAAAAACTACAGGGTTTTCTTCGGTTCCGCAACTTGTAAAAAAAGGAATATTTACAGCTACTCCAATCACAAATAAAGAACGTATAAACTCTTTGCGAGAAAGTTCCCACTCGTAGTCTTCTTGTATGTCTTCTTCTAACTTTATCACTTCACAAAGATACAAACAAAATAACAGAGCTTTAACTTTACTTTGTCTATTGCTCAGGCAATGTTTTAAGAAGCAAACCTATGACAAAGTATTAGCGACAATTGTTTGAAAAGCTTTAATTATATTTTCAGAAATATTTCTCATTTCAAGGTCTTCGCTAAAAGTCTTCTTGAAATACTTACCTTTATGTCAAATCAAACTTATTTAACTATGAAAAAAATAGGGACATTCATGCTTCTAATAGTATCATTATCAATTGCTAACGGCCAAAACAACATAAGTAAAATAAGGTACTCCCCAACACCTATAGTGGGTGATGATGTCACCAAAGGTATTATGGAGTTATTTAATGGAACAATAAGTTTTTCTCAGGAAAGAAAATTAAATCAAAGAATGTCGCTTCAAGGAACCATTAGGTACCTTCCAACAAAAATGAATGGGATTTTAGATAGTATCACTACAGTAGAATACAATGATGAAGATTATAACCCATGGGCTGAACCAACATTTTCAGGATTGGGAGCGTTTCTCGACTTAAAAATTTACGGAAAAGAGAAAGAAGGGTTGAGGGGGTTTTATTGGGGACCATATTTACATATAATGAACTATAAACTTGAATCAAAAAGAGATTATCTAGAAGGACTTGATGGTAATGGTATTTTGTATTATGGAGAAGCGCAAACCAGATATAAAATGTCAAATCTTGGAGCTGGAATTCAAATTGGAACACAAAAAATTTGGAAGAATGGCTTAACCTTAGATTGGACCATTTTAGGGATTGGGTTAAACGGCGTGCTTGTTTCAGCTGAGATTGACGTTGAAAATACTTCAGGAAATTTTGACTTTAGGGACTATGAGGAAGAGATAAGAAATGATGCAGATTTTTTTATAAACAATCCTAACATCGAGATCGGAAAAGAAAGTGTTAAATTTTCATCTAAGCGTTATTTCAGTATGCGTGAATTTTCGGAAGTGAGTTTACCATTTATCAATTTTAGAATGGGTCTTTCTTTGGGCTTTGGTTATGGGAAATAATTTGCTCTTTCTTATTGAAAAAATCTATCACCCTCAAGTATTATTGGTCGAATGGTCAACTTCTGAGGATATTATAAGTACCACGACTTAATTTAATGAAATGAAAGTATAGTATAAACAATCAATCTTTTTAAGGCTTTTTTCATTTACATTTTTAATAGACTTACCATGTTCAATTTTGTACAAGCTCATGACTAACTGTTCTTCCATTTCAAGAGGTAAAATGTAATATTTCTGCCTATTTTTATTAATTGTTGTTTTTATCGTGTCAGACAAATAATATCGACCTGATTTAGATCTAGCCTCTTCCATGTATGTTTTCGAGACGTATGTTCCACAAAAATCATGTTTGAGTTCTTGAAGGGATTCGTAGTAAACAATAATATTTGAAGGTGCAACTTTCAATTTTTCAAAACCTGCATTCAACACCCGTAATAATGAAGAGTCATTGCGAACACCACCATGATAATGCCATATAAAACTATTTCCTGGTCTAATACTTTCCAACTTCCTCCCACTTTTTTCTTCAGCTGTAATAACAGTTAAATTTTCATCAGAAAAATGTACGTCATTATAGTATTTCATACAATATTTAAAACAATCTTCCCATCTACATCCCGTTTCATTTTCTAGCTTATAATAAATTCTGGCATGTCCAACATTACTTTCGGAAGGATATCCGAGTGAGTCTATTAAATTTACGTAGGAATTCATTATTTTTACCTGTTGCCTTCTATGTGTTTCTAATGATTCGTTATCGTTTTTGTAGGAAAGTAGATTTGAATAACTGTCAAGCATATCCAATTCCATAAAGTGATGTAACATAGTAGAATCGATTGATTCCAAAAATAGAGTCCTGAGTTGTCCATATTCCAATAAAATATTTTTTGAAACATTGCTTTTGTCCTTATTGATAAAATACTGCAACTCATTTCTAAGCATTCCTTTTTCAACACATTTAGTTAAATGTTTTTTAAGAAGCTTTTCATTATCATTAAATAAGGCAACTAAAGCAGCCTGTTTTATGTGCTTGTAAAATGGATAATTAAATAGTTCAAAAGCGTCCCCATAAGAGATGAGGCTTGAAGACAGATCGTTTTCAATAAGATGCTTTTAACCTTTATTAATAAGTTCATAATAAGCCTTAGCATCTTGTGAGAGACATAATATTGAGTTTAATAAAACAACTCCTGTCAAAATTATTTTCTTCATTACAGGTAAAGTAAAAATCCCCGATGTAAACTTACGAGGCGTTAATAAAATTATTTTTCTTCAAATTTAATTTCCCCCACAAAACAAACCTTTGAAATAATACATTTAGTAAAATTAGCGCATAAAAAAAGCCGTTCCTTAAGAACAGCTTTTTCAAATATATCTAAATATTTCTTAGTGAGCAGCTTCTTCTGTTTCTTCACCACCTTCACAAGTAGCTTCTACTTCTTCGCCAGTAGCAGTGCTGTCAGCAACTTCTTCAGTAGCAACTTCTTCAGTAGCAACTTCTTCAGTAGCAACTTCTTCAGCAGCAACTTCTTCAGCATGAGCTTCTTCAGCATGAGCTTCTTCAGTGTGAGCAGCTTCTTCAGTGTGAGCAGCTTCTTCAGTAGCTTCTCCACAGCTAGTCATTCCAAATGTAGTTCCTAAAGCTAACATTAGAGCAACGCTTAATTTGTTTAAATTTTTCATGATTTGATTTTTTATGGTTTTATTTTCTTTTTTTTCACAGGTAAATCTACAGTTTTCGGCCTGCGAGCCGGCTAAATTAGTTTAATATTTTTATAAAAAACATTTTTAAGCAAAAACATTTCTAAATTACTTTCTAATAGCCACTACCCGCTGCTCCAATTTTTTCAACTGGATGCCAAGTTGTTTTGATTTCTTGTAAGCTAGATATGAGGTGTGGGCTCTCATATTTGTCACTTATGTAACTCCCGCTATCCCTGAGGATAACACGCTTTAGATTGTCGACAGCCGCTTCATGAATTATTTTTATTTCACTTGAATTATTTCCGCAATAAACCAAAGCATTAACATCCATGTGAGCTGAAAAATGCGGAATTAATTCTTTCCTGTTTCCAGTCAATATATTGATTACTCCTCCGGGAACATCCGATGTTGAGAGCACTTCTGCAAGTGTAATTGAACAAAGTGGTATGTTTTCTGATGCTAAAACAACACATGTGTTACCTCCCGCAATTGTTGGGGCAATTTGAGAAACTAATCCTAATAATCCACTTTCTTCGGGAGCTAATATTGCAACTACTCCCGTAGGCTCAGGTACTGAAAAATTAAAATGGCTGGAAGCAACAGGATTTACAGAACTAAAAATCTGGGTATATTTATCGCACCAACCAGCAAAATAAATAAGTCGATCGATAGAAAGGTTAACTTCTTTTTCTGCTTGAGGCTTTTTACTACCCTGTTGAATAAGTTCCTCAATAAACTGTGTTCGCCTACCTTCTAGTATTTCCGCGATTCGATATAAAATTTGACTTCTATTATAAGCCGATTTTGCAGCCCATCCGCCTTGCGCTGAACGAGCAGCAACTGTCGCATTTCTAAAATCTTTTCGAGAGGATAAACAAATGTTACCTAAAAGTTTTCCATTCGCTTTTGGTTGATAATATCTTCCAGATTCTGTTCTGGGAAATTTGCCTCCGATATATATTTTATATGTTTTCAAAACTTCAATTCTTGACATTTATATTGCTTTAATCTATTAATCAAATTTTAAATATGGCTCCAAACCATGAAGACCACCTTCCCTTCCATGGCCGCTTTCTTTATATCCTCCAAATGGAGAAGTTGGGTCAAATTTGTTGTAAGTGTTAGCCCAAACTACTCCTGCTTTTAGTTGAGAGGTGAGGTTAAATATCTTTGATCCTTTGTCTGTCCATACCCCAGCAGATAAACCATAGGGGGTATTATTGGCTTTCGTGATTACTTCATCTACCGTTCTAAAGGTTTGAATCGCTAGTACTGGACCAAAAATTTCTTCTTGGGCAATTCTATTTGATTGAGCTACATTTGTGAATAAGGTCGGCTTACACCAAAATCCTTTTTTCGGAGTTTTACATTTAGGTTGATAAATCTCTGCTCCTTCTGCCTTACCTATCTTAATATAATTATTAATTACATCCAATTGTTTTTTGGAGTTAATGGCGCCTATATCCGTATTCTTGTCCATTGGATCTCCTACGTACAATGACTCCATTCTGTCTTTTAATTTACGAATAACAACCTCATAAACAGACTCCTGAACAAATAATCGAGAACCAGCGCAGCATACGTGGCCTTGGTTAAAATAGATTCCATTAATAATTCCTTCCACCGCTTGGTCTAATGGAGCATCTTCAAAAATAATATTAGCGGCTTTACCGCCCAACTCCATGGTAGATTTTTTGTTGGTTCCAGCAATGGCCTTCATAATAATTTTTCCAACACCTGTTGAACCTGTAAAAGCAACTTTAGCAACATCCTTGTGCTCTACCATCATCGCGCCTGTTTTACCGTATCCTGTTACGATGTTTACTACTCCGTCTGGAAGGCCTGCCTCTTGAATTACTTCAGCTAATTTTAACGCAGTTAATGACGTAGTTTCGGCAGGTTTTAACACCACTGTATTTCCAGCAGCTAAAGCTGGGGCAATTTTCCAAGCTATCATCAACATTGGGAAATTCCAAGGTGTTATTTGCGCTGCTACACCTAATGACTTTGGCTGTCTATTTGGGAAAGCATATTCTAACTTATCTGACCACCCAGCATAATAAAAAAAATGGGCTGCTGCCAATGGAATATCAATATCACGTGATTCACGAATAACTTTTCCGCTATCCAAGGATTCTATTACTGAAAACTCACGTGCCTTCTCTTGAATTAATCTTGCAATGCGATAAATGTACTTCCCCCTTTCTTTACCGGATAGTTTTGACCAGACCGTATCATATGCCTTTTTTGCAGCTTTAACCGCTGCATCCACATCCGCTTGTCCTGCTTCTGCTATGTCCGCAATCTTCTGCTCCGTTGCAGGGTTAATTGTTGCAAAGTATTTCTCTGATTTTGGTTTTACCCATTTCCCTCCAATAAATAAGTCGTATTTACTCTTCAAGTTAATATGACCTGTACTTTCTGGAGCTGGATCTAGATTCCAATCAGAGTTATAATCTATTTTATTCTTCATCTTAGTTTTTTAATCTTTAGAGAAATAATCTTTCGATTGGTAAATTCCTGATTCTTGTTTCATTATTTGCATTAAAACATCATTTGCTAAACTGCTTGCTCCAAAACGGAACCATTGGTTGTTTAACCATTTTCCACCTAACGTTTCTTTTACCATTAATAAATATTGTAACGCCAGCTTCGAATTAGATATCCCCCCCGCGGGTTTCATTCCAACCATTTTACCGGTTTCATAGTAGTAATCTTTTATTGCTTCCAACATAACCAAAGTTACGGGCAAAGTTGCAGCTGGGCTTATTTTACCGGTAGATGTTTTAATAAAATCAGCTCCAGCATCCATTGCAATATCACTAGCTCTTCTCACTTTATCAAAAGTGCCAAGCTCTCCTGTTTCCAAGATAACTTTTAACCTTGCTTTTCCACACGCCTCTTTAATTGCAGCAATTTCATCATACACAAAATTATATTCTCCACTATGGAATTTCCCACGACTAATTACCATATCAACTTCGTCTGCGCCATTATCTACGGCAATTTTAGTGTCTAATAACTTTATTTCAGAGCTGGAGTGACCACTTGGAAAAGCCGTTGCTACAGATGCAACTTTCACCCCAGACCCTTTTACTTGATTTACTGCTGTTTTTACAAAATTTGGGTATACGCAAACCGCAGCAGTAGTTGGTAAGCCTGGGAAAGAGTCATGAAGGTGTTGCGCCTTGTAGCACAATTGTTTGATTTTAAAATCTGTATCCGCTCCTTCCAAAGTTGTTAAATCAATCATATTAAGTGTCATATACAAGCCTTTTCTTTTGGCTTCGTTTTTAACACTTCTTTTGGTAAATCTATCAACTCGATCTTGGATCCCGACTTGGTCCACTCTTGGCGATAATCTGTAGTCTTTTTCTGCCATTATTTAAATTCGGTTTTAACATCAAACATACGCATTTCATTTTAGAATACGGTTAATTAACCCATTATAGCTCAACTCCACTAAAAAAGTAACAGTGTTTTTGTATATTTTGTTTGTATTTTCAGTTACTTTGTCTTCCGAATTAAAAGCCTATGAAAGAGGGGAGTAATAATATTCATGCAGTCTTTGAGAAACTTCTAAAGAGAGCAGATAAAGAAGCTTTGCTAAACCAGCATAGCAAAGTAATCTGGCTCACAGGTCTTTCGGGTTCTGGGAAAACTTCTATAGCTGCTTGGTTAGAGAAAAAGCTGAATGATGAAGGGTATTTAACTCAAGTATTAGATGGAGACAATGTAAGATCAGGAATAAATAATAATTTAGCCTTTACAGAAGAAGATCGAACAGAGAACATTAGGAGAATCTCCGAAGTTTCTAAGTTGTTTTTACATTGTGGAGTCATAACCATAAACAGTTTTGTCAGCCCAACCGAAGATATTAGAGACTTGGCAAAAGAAATAATTGGTAAAGAGAACTTTTTGGAAGTTTACATAAATACTTCTTTGGAAGAATGCGAAAAAAGAGACGTAAAGGGCCTTTATAAAAAAGCACGGAAGGGAGAAATCTCAAACTTCACTGGAATCAGCGCGCCTTTTGAAGCACCAAAAAATCCAGCTTTAATAATTGATACAGAGAAAAACACAATTGAACAAAGTGGTGATATATTGTACCGCTTTGTGATAAATAAAATAAGCTATTAAATGAGCTCATATAACTTAACACACTTAAAAGAACTAGAGGCTGAAGCAATTTTTGTAATTAGAGAAGTTGTGGCTCAATTTGAAAACCCTGTATTACTTTTTTCAGGAGGAAAGGATTCCATCGTCTGTTATCACTTGGCAAGAAAAGCATTTTACCCCGCAAAAGTTCCATTTCCATTAATGCACATTGATACAGGTCACAATTTTTCAGAAACAATTCAATTTAGAGATAAACTAGTTGAAGAAACAGGGGCTCGATTAATTGTTGGCTCCGTTCAACAATCAATTAACGAAGGAAAATCTACTGAAGAAAAAGGAATTAATGCTAGCCGAAATAAACTGCAAACAGTTACCCTTTTGGATGCGATAGAAGAAAACAAATTCGATTGCGCAATGGGCGGGGCAAGAAGAGATGAAGAAAAGGCGAGAGCTAAGGAACGTTTTTTCTCACATCGAGACGACTTTGGTCAATGGGACCCAAAAAATCAACGTCCTGAATTATGGAATACCTTTAATGGAAGAAAAAATATGGGAGAACACTTTCGGGTTTTTCCTATCAGTAATTGGACTGAAATGGATATTTGGCAATATATTCTAGCCGAAAACATAGACATTCCATCTATTTACTTCTCGCACACAAGAGAGTGTTTTGTGCGGGACGGTATTATTTTAGGAAAAACTGACTTTGTTGAAACCAAAGACACGGAAGAAGTGAAACCAATGGTAGTTAGATTTAGAACCATTGGTGATGCAACTTGCACCGGCGCAGTTGCCTCAACGGCAAAAACACTAGAGGAAATCATTGAAGAAGTTGCTTCAACTCGCATAACAGAAAGGGGAGGAAGGTCTGATGACAAAAGATCCGAGGCTGCTATGGAGGACAGAAAAAAAGAAGGATATTTTTAATACCAACTTTACATTTACTAAATGGAAAAATCATATTTAAATATGGACCTTTTAAGGTTCACAACTGCAGGGAGCGTAGATGACGGAAAAAGCACGTTGATTGGAAGGTTACTTTACGATAGTAAATCTATTTTTGAAGATCAAATGGAAGCCATACAGCTAGTCAGTGATCGAAAGGGAGAGGAACAGGTTAACTTAGCTCTTCTCACCGATGGGCTTCGAGATGAAAGAGAGCAAGGAATTACCATAGATGTTGCTTACAGATACTTTGCAACACCGCAAAGAAAATTCATTATTGCAGATACCCCTGGACACATTCAGTACACAAGAAATATGGTTACTGGAGCTTCTACAGCTAATTTGGCTATAATTCTAATTGATGCCCGACATGGAATTGTTGAGCAAACAAAAAGACACTCTTTTATTGCTTCATTATTGGGTATACCG
>JAQWQH010000228.1 GCA_029244805.1 Flavobacteriales bacterium | reverse complement strand
TAAACAACTGAGCGCTTAAAGCGTTCGTCGGCCATAAAAGGCTCTGAAATTAATACTCTTCCTTTTTCTGGAGATAACTTGTTAAGTTTAGATATGTCTAAGAAACCATCTTTCATTGTTTATCAAACATACGAAAAGGTCGTTTAATAAGAAATTTAATGATGAATAATTATATCCGCTAGTGCATAGCCGGTCGCCAAGGTAGGTATTCAATTACTTCGCCTTCTTTGATAAGAATCTCTTCCAATCTAGATTCTACATCTTCAGTAGAGAAGTATCTTTCAGCTAATTGAAGGAATATATCAACATGTTCCTTTTCTTGAATATAAAGGTTACTATAGAATTTCTTCAGCTCTTGATCTTCCGTTACTTCGCTTATCAATTTGAAGCGTTCAACACCTCTCATTTCAGCTACTGAAGCTAGTATAAGGCGGTCCAATAGCCTTTCTTGGGTGTCTTCGCGAATAATAGAGGAGAGGCCTTTCATATAGGGATCTTTCTTGAACTCAGAGTCAATAGTAAGTCCGCGCTTATACATAATGTCATAAACTTGCTTAAAATGCAATAGTTCTTCAACTGCAATTTGGTTCAAATCAGCTATTATATCTCTTTTGTCGGGGTATTTTGCTATTAATGAAAGGCACATGTTGGCAACTTTTCTTTCTGCATCGGCATGATCTTGTAAAAAGACGTCTATGTTCTCGACTACTTGTTTTGCCCATTCTGCCGGCGTATCGTACTTTAGTTTTATTTCCATAATATTAATTTCTTTTCCAAAAATAAGGGGTAAAAATTAAGGCAACGGTAAATAACTCTAATCTACCCATAAGCATCAGTAAGGATAATACCCATTTACTTGCATCTGGAAGTTCAGAAAAATTCCCTGTCGGACCGATGCTACCTAGGCCTGGACCTACGTTGCCAACAGATGTAGCTACTGCACTGATTGCTTCTTTAAATGTAACGCCTCCAATAGCTGTTATTACAATTGAACCTAAGGTAAAGATAAATAAGTATAAAAATATAAATGCCAGTAGGTTATATATTATTTTATTAGAAACAGGTTCTTTATTTAAATGAACAGGGATAACGGCATTCGGATGAAGCCTTCTTTTAAATTCCATTAATCCATTCTTAATTAAAAGAACGATCCTTACTATTTTCATACCGCCACTTGTTGAGCCAGCCGAAGCACCGGAAAAAAGGAGTAAAAAGAAAATAAATACAACTAGTCCACCCCAAAGCATGTAATCAGCGCTTGAATAACCGGTGGTGGTTATCATGCTTATAACTTGAAACAACGTGTCTCTAAAAGCTTGACCAATGCCTCCCTCAGAGTTGTTAAGTACAAATGGGGTAAGTACTATCGTTAAGCCAATGATGCTCATTAAGTACCATTTAAACTCATCGTTTTTCCAAAAATGTTTTAGCTTTCCTTTTAACCCAAAGTAGATTAAAGTAAAATTGGTTCCAGCTAAAAACATGAAAAAGATAATAATATACTCGATTAACGGGGAGTTAAAGTCAGCAATACTACCATCTTTAGTGGAGAATCCACCAGTTGAGGTTGTTGTAAAAGCATGGTTTATGGCATCGAAAAAGTTCATGCCACTTAACATTAGTAGCATCATTTCAAGGAATGTGAGGCCAAAGTATATAACCCATAATCGTTTTGCAGTTTCTTTTATTCGTGGATGAATTTTATCCTTGGTGGGGCCAGGTGCTTCTGCAACAAATAGCTCCATGCCCCCAATTCCTAGTAACGGCAGTATAGCGATCGTAAGCACAATTATACCCATTCCTCCGATCCATTGAGTTGTGCTTCTCCAAAATAATAAACTTTCGGGTAGATTAGAAATTTCATGTCCTTTATCCCCTAGTATTGTAGCTCCGGTGGTTGTAAAGCCCGACATAGTTTCAAAAAAGGCGTTACTTATATTACTTATCTCACCAGACATTATGTAAGGAAGTGAGCCGAAAATCACCATTGAAATCCATCCAAGTACAACAATTAGATAGCCATCTCGTTTTTTTATTTCCGCATCTTTACTCTGTTTATTGGAAGTTCTAAGCCCCAGGCCGCAGAAGAATGTAAGCAAAGCAGAAGTAACAAATGACCAAGTTGCTCCATCATTATAGTAGATAGAGAAGGGAATGGACATTGCCATCAGAAAACCATTGATTATCAATAATGTCCCAATTACATGGGCGATTACTCTCAGGTTAAGCAGTCTCTTGGCTTTAGGCATAGTCTAAAGAAAGAATTTCTCTATTTTGTTAATAGACTCCGTGAGTGAAAAAACTACAGCCTTATCTCCAGCTTGTAGCTCAAAGTCTCCGAAAGGAATAAATCCTTTGTCATCTCTAATTACCCCAGAGATATTTGCCGACTTTGGAAATTTTAAATCTTTAATTTTTGCAAGTGTTACTTTAGAATCTGGTTTTACAATAAATTCAATTATTTCGGCATCAACACCTGGTAAGCTTGCGATTGCAGAAACATTACCTTTTCTAACATATTTAAATATGTTACTGGCAGCAATAATTTTCTTGTTAATCAAAGTATCAATACCAATAGCATGCGATAAGTGTATGTAATCTATATTCTCGACGCGCGCAATTGTTTTTCGGACACCATGGTTTTTTGCTACTAATGATGACATTATGTTTGTCTCGGAATCCCCGGTTACAGCAATAAAAGCATCCATTTCTGCTAGCCCTTCTTCTTCTAAAGCTTCAACATCTCTAGCGTCAACATTAATTACAAGAGCTTTCTTGAGTCGTCCAGCAATTTTTTCACACCTAAACTTATCTTTTTCTACTAAAGTAACATTGTAGTCTTGTTCTAAGTGCTCGGCAGTTAAGACCCCTATCTCACTCCCTCCAAGTATCATAATGTCTTTTATTGGGAAACATTCTTTTCCGCAAATTCTAGTTACATCATCAATTGATTCTGGGGCTGAAATAAAGTAAACAATATCGTTCTCTTTTATAATTGTTTCCGAATTCGTTAAAATAGTTTCTTCATTTCTATGAAGGGCAATTGATTTATAGTTTAATTCGGGATTTAGATAGGAACTTTCTTGGACTGTTTTATTCTTTAGGGGTGAATTCTCTCCGATAGAGATTCCAAATACCGTTAATTTCCCATCTTCAAATTCAAAATCATCTGTAAATACTGATCTTTTTACAAGTCTATTAATTTCCTCTGTTGCAAGCAGAACAGGTGATATTAGTGTATCTATACCCAGGTTTTGATACACTTCTTCTCTTCCTTTTTTTAGGATATCTAAATCTGTAATCCGGGCAATGGTTCTTTTTGCTCCAAATTTCTTTGCAAGGATAGAAACTAACAAGTTGGTTTCCTCAGATGAGGTAACCGCTATTAATAAATCACAGGAATTTACCTTTGCACTTTCCAGTATCTTAATAGATTTCGCATCTCCGACAATCGTATACACATCGATATGGGACGCAACGTATTGAAGTCTGTCTTCGTTTTCATCAATCAAATAAATGTCTTGAGATTCACTTGATAGCATTTTTGCTAAATGGTATCCGACAGCACCGGCTCCAGTAATAATAATCTTCATAATCCAACAATGAATAACATTACCTCGCAAATGTAAATATTGATTTGGAGATAATCGAAGTTTTGAAAGAGGAAATGTAGAAATATTTACCAGATACAGAAAGGGGTTTAATTAAAAATCCTTGTTTCTTCTGTAATTTCTATTTTTAAGCAGATTGAGCATCTTGAAAACTATCTCCAACTTTTTCGATTATATTTCTTAAAGGTTTGAAGTATGTTCTTAATAAAGGCCATTTGTCATCATACCTTTCAAGCAGTGTGTTTATTGGTTTTTTGTACTTCTTAAGATTGAACGTAATAGCGGAAGGCGTTATCTTTGGCTCGCAGAGATCGGAAACGGTATTTCCATTAATTTTCCATTCTCTTTGATGTGCTTTGCTTGCTGCAAGTTCGTATTTGTCTAAAAGTTCAATAATATTGGAATATTTATCATTGTTGTAAACTGCTACTTCTGTATGTTTTCTTTCTTCTATAGAAATATGTTCAGGTTCAATTAATAGGGTAGATGAGTAGTTGATTGTTAAATTTATAGCCATATGAACCGCTCCTCGTATTGCTTTTTCAATTGTTTCTAAATCTGTAATTTTAGAAATGATAAAATCTTTTGCGGATTCAGATAAGGCTATTGAGATACCCATTTCTTTATTAACTTGCGCCACCAGAGAAGTCATAAAGTGTTGTAAGCTCTTTTTATAGTTCTCCTTTAATAGTAAATTTTCCTCTTTTGTATTTTCTAAAGTTGTTTTCTGATTTTGTAAATTATGCAGTACAAGATTGTGTGTTTCTAGATTATTGTATTCCTCTTTTATTCTAGTAGCAAAAACATTGTAGAGTAAATTGCCTATTGTTGCTTTTTGTAGTGTAGTGATTTTTGTTCCTTTAGACATACCAAATATTCCCGCGTGTGGAACTTTTATTATGAGCATGTCAAACATGCGGTCAAAAGGGGAGATGAACTTAAGGCATAGGTAATTATTATCGTCTTCATCTTCCAGTGTAAGTTGCTGAATCTTTTTCTTGGTTTTTAATCCAGATACCGAAACTTCATTTAGAAATAGAAGCATATCTTTTCTAAACCATGTATGTGTAGCTTTGTCTTTTCTGGCTTTTTGCAATAAATGGACTTTATTTTTTAAGGAGAGTTTACTAGCTCCGTTCTCAGTAAAACATTTTAAAACCACTTCCTTCTCGGGATTACAATAAGCGGCATAAGCTTCTGTGACGCCAGGTATGTAGTTCTTAAGGTTATCAGATAGATAACTTAAAGGGTGTTCTATGAAGGTGTAGCGCAGCATACTTAAGTACGAAGTTAAGTAATTTATTGAGATTACACTTAATAAATTGAGTAATGTTTTAAGCGTTTGTTAAGTGCTACTTGATTAAAAGGTTAAGTTCGTTATTATAGCTTAACTCCTTTGAACATTGAAAAGTTAGTACTTATTATTGTTGTAATTAATAGGGTGAAGGATTTTATTAAGTTATTAATTGAGTATAAGTGAAGTTAAAAAAAGGAATATTTAGATTGAAAGGATTACCTATAATAGTGCAATTATTATATAGACCATTGCTTTTAGTTGCTTTTATCTTCAGATGTATTAGGCAATTATTTTTTAAACTTATTTTTTTATTATTATCGAATTTATCGGTGTTTAACCAGCGTAAAATAAAGCCTATGATAAGTTCATTGCACGAATACTTATATCACCGGGCATGTGATGCTTTTGATTGCGGTACGGAACAGCAATATGAAAAGTATATTAACGAAGAGAAAGAAATAATTATTCCATTAATTAATAGAGTTAGAGAATTTATTTTAAACGCGGTGCGGTTAATCATAGGAATCAAGAAGGTGGTAAAAAGAAGAAAAAAGAAAAAGGTTTTAATGGGTCGAAACCAATATGATCAACATAAAAAAGGGGTAATAAGCATTTATCTTGCTCGTTTCCAAACTTTATTTCGAGTCTTAGGTTATTGATTTTTTCAATGTTAAATAAAATGTATAAAATGAATTATGGAAAACAGTAAATGGTACAATAAAATACTTGGCTTACCAGAAGATAATCACAAAGTCAATCATAGGGATAAAAGACTTGAAATTTATGAACTCTTCAAGAAAAATAAGTACAAAAAACCGCATGAAAAGAGCAGGCAAAACCCAACTCAGTCTAAGTAGTTTTTTAATTGTCTCTATTATGCTTACATTCGAGGCCTGAAAAAGAAAAGTATGACGAAGATTAAGTTTGGAACAGATGGATGGAGAGCAATTATTGCCAAAGAATTCACCGTAGATAATGTTGTAAGGATTTCAGAAGCAACTGGAAATTGGACAAAGAAGAACAACATAAACCCCTCAATAGTTTTGGGGCATGATTGTAGATTCGCTGGTGAAATGTTCGCAGAAACCGCAGCTAAAGTATTTGCTTCGCAAGGCATAAAGGTTTTGTTAGCAAAGAATTTTGTTTCAACTCCGATGGTTTCATTAGGAGCTGTTCACTTTAATGCCTCTTTAGGGGTTGTTCTTACAGCGAGTCATAATCCTCCGTCTTACAATGGATATAAATTAAAAGGGGGCTTTGGTGGTCCTTTGAGTCCTAAACATGTTCAGGAAGTTGAAGATATTATTTCAGACAATGTAAATATTGCTGTTGCATCTTTGTCGATTGAAGAATTCGTAAAACAAGGTTTGATTGAATATGTTGATCTAGAAAAATTATACTTGGATGCTGTTCGAGAAAATTTTGACTTAGAAGCTATTGCAAATTCAAACATGAATTTTGCTTATGATGCAATGTATGGTGCTGGTCAAAATGTACTAAAGAAACTATTGCCAGAAATGACATTCTTACATTGCGATGAGAATCCCTCATTTATGGGGCAAGCACCTGAGCCGATCGATAAAAATTTACAAGAATTTTCTCAATTGATAAAATCAAGAGGAAATATTGCTGCAGGTCTTGCTACCGATGGAGATGCGGATAGAATTGGCTTGTATAATTCAAAGGGGGAATTTGTTGATTCTCATCACATTATGCTGTTATTAATGCATTACTTGCACAAAACAAAACGTTTAAACGGTAAGGTTGTAGTTGCAGCTTCTACAACTCCGCGTGTTGGACGTTTAGCCGAAAAGTGGGGATTAGATTTCGATATGGTTCAAATCGGATTTAAATATATTGCTGCTCAAATGTTGACAGAAGATGTTTTAGTTGGAGGAGAGGAAAGCGGAGG
>JAQWQH010000226.1 GCA_029244805.1 Flavobacteriales bacterium | reverse complement strand
ATTTAATAACGAAAGAAAATAGTAAAGACTATTTAAAAAAACTCTTTTAAAAATCTAGCTTTTTTATAATAAATGAAGGAATACCGTTTAGCTCAGCTCCGCAGTCAATAAATAAATATCTGAGTCTCTTCATAATTAACTGCTGACTCAGTAGTGGCCTGTACCTCCTGATGAAATATTCGCTCGTAATATTCATTCCACCAGCGATAATTGAATTATAACTTAATACCCATAATTGTTATATCATCAATTTGTTCATTGCTTCCCTTCCAATTGTCAAATTCTCGAACTAAAATTTCTTTTTGTTTCGACATACTTTTATCTTGAAGTGATAAAAGTATATTTTTTAACTTTTTCGATTTAAACTTCCTGTCAAATTCTCCTCCAAACTGATCTGCATAACCATCGGAACTCAAATAAATAGTATCGCCTTTACTGTATTCAAATACTTGTTCTTCAACATGAAAATTCAAATCGTCGCCACCTATTGAGCTATTGTTACCCTTCATTTCATAAAGAGCCATTTCATGGAGGCCTATTGCTGTATAATTATTAACTCCGCTAATAGGATTAAAATTATTCTTTTCAGTAACTAAATATAGCGGACGTTTTGCCCCAGCAAAACGAATTAAATTTGAATTACTTTCTATTAAACACAGACAAATATCCATTCCATCATGAGAAATATTACCTTGATTAGAATTCATAAAATCCAAAAAAAGTTCATTCGCTTTTGTTAAAACATCTGCAGGTCTTTTTAAGCCAAACTGATCAACTGCATTATTTAAGCTTATGCTACCAGCCATTGATATTAATGCACCAGGCACACCATGCCCTGTGCAATCAGCAACAGCGATTAGAATACCTTCATCAAATCTTTTTGCCCAATAGAAATCACCAGATATACTGTATTTTGGTAAAAAATAATTGAAATGATTGGGAAGCAATTCGTCCATTTTTTGCTTACTTGGTAGAATTACATTTTGTACTGTTTTTGCACGATTTAAGCTATCATAAAAACTTTTAGACTTTTCCTTTATTTTGTCTTTGAACTTTGTTAAGTGTTTTCTTGACAGTTCTTTTTCCATCTCTTTTAAATCTTCCACTTTTTTTAACTGCTTGGAAATAATCTCTACTAATTCCTTGTTATTATATGGCTTAGTTAAATAATCTTCCGCACCTAAGTTCATACCTTTGCGAAGATCACCCATGGTAGATAGTGCAGTCAAAAAAACAAAAGGAATGTGCTTTAGTTCATCATTCGCTCGAATAGCTTTTAACACGTCCAATCCACTAATTTTTGGCATATTTATATCACAAAGTATTAAATCTGGTTTTAAAGTAGACACACTGTTTAAACCACTTTCTCCATCTGATTCACTTTCCGTTTCAAAACCGTTTAATTCTAAAACATCGCAAATAGACTCTCTAATTAACGCTTCATCTTCAATAACTAATATCTTACTCATTCCAGTGAATTTTATTTTGTCTAAAAATAGTTAAGTCCTAAATATCTTAACACCATAAATTTCCCAAAATTACACTTGGATAACCCAACGTAACCTAATCCAAATCAACATATAAGAATATAGAAAGACTTTTTTATGGTAGTTGATTAACCATTGGTTAAGTTGCACATACCACTTAAATACTGGTTTATTTATTGCCTTTTAACAGGTGCAGTAATTCTTCTTTTTTACGAACAGACACATTTACACTTGAGCCATCTGACATCAATAGATAACCCGCTTTTCCTCGAACAAATTTTTCAATATGCTTGATGTTTACAATCGTAGACTTATGAACTTTTAGAAATGTTTTACTACTCAATATTTCTTCAAAGTCTTTCATTGGTTTAGAAACAAGTATTTTTCTGTTATCGGTTAGATAAAAATTGCAATAAGCTCTATCCGCTTGACACTTAATTATTTTATCAAAAGAAACCAACTCTAATCCGTCATTGCATGGCAGAGCTATTTTGTTGGCGTCTCCTATCATTGTTTCTGTTTTGACAACAGAACGACTTTTGTCTAACAACTGAATGCGTCTGTCTAAGCGAAGCCTTACCGTTTTCAAGATATCACTCGAAGAAAAGGGTTTAAAGATATAGTCGTCTGCACCCAAACTCATACCATATCGCAAACCTTCTGCTTCTACTTTGGCAGTTAGAAAAAGGAAAGGGGGGATAATTTCATCTTTAAATCGTTGGTTAACCGCTTCAAGTAATTCAAAGCCACCTAATTCTGGCATATTTACATCACAAAGCACTAAATCAGGATGATCTTTTACAATAATATCAAAACCTATTTTACCATTTTGAGCAGTTAACACACTATAACCGGCCAATTCGAGTATCTCTTGTAGAGTATCTCTAATAGCCTGTTCATCTTCAACGACAAGTATTTGCTCCATAGTTTTATTCTAGCTTTATACCGTTATTTGCAATTTATAAATCTTTTTTCAAAGAATTAATTTTTAATCCATTATTTATCTTCAATTATCCAGTGATAAATTAGAAATCAGTAAAATACAGCTAAACTTATAATCTTCGAAAACTATTCTGACAGAATAGAAATGACTCAATTATGCTATGGAGTGGCAAAAGTTATTTCAAAACAGCTGCCTCCACCTAATATAGATGAAACTTCAATTTTACCATTGCTCATTTCAATATATTCCTTTGCAATACTCAAGCCTAATCCCGTACCTTGAATATCTTCTGAATTTTCTGCACGATAAAATGGCTCAAACAGCTTTAATTGGTCTTCTTCAGGTATACCAATGCCAAAGTCTTTAACCGAAATTATAACATCTTTCTCATTAAATTGTATTCTCAACTGCGGATTCGCTTTCCCTATGGAATATTTAAAAGCATTATCGGCTAAATTACTCAATATGTGCCCCAGTAACTTGGAGTCTAGAAAAGTCTTGTGAGGAGTTCCTTGTAAAACTAATTCTAAAGACCTCCCGTCTTGTTGTATCAAATTAAAATCTTTTACCAATTTCTCACAAAAAGCTACTAAATCTAGATTTACAGGAGTAAAATAAATATTTCCAGAATTTATTTTACCTAGCGTAAGCACACTATCCATCAGACCTGTCATTTTAGAAATTGCCATTGTAATACGAGCAGTAATTTTCTTGTACTTTTCTGCATCCTTTGCTTTATCCTTGGCGGTTAACATTTCAATTAACTCAGTATTTGACTGAATAACAGCTAACGGTGTTCTAAATTGATGAGATGCGGTGGATACAAAACTATTTTTAAGCTGGCCTAATTGTTTTTCTTTACTCAAGCTATAATCCAATTCTTTCGCTTTCTGATTTAAAGCTCTATTTCTATTTTCTAAATCATTTTGCATTTGAATAATAGAAGAGTTAAAGGATAAAAGTATCATTAGAATTATAGCTACAGCCGATATAGTATTAACCAATGAAAGATATTTAATGATTTCCTCATTAATTTTATATACTCCTTCAAAATCGGATAAAACAAAATATAATATCAGGTAAAAAGAGAATAGTGTAATCAAATAAATCGAACTTTTCCAAACCTTCCAACCATTATATAAAAACAGAGATGCGGGTAGGATAATAAAATAAATGTTGAAATTACTTTCCCAACCAATAAAATATTCTCCCAAAACTATTCCAATAACAGCATTCAAACTGGCTAGAATAAAGGAAGTCTCAATTAACTTATTTTTGAATAAGTGTCGCCACAATAAAAATAAAAAAGCTGTTATTATGGAAAAAATACACATTTCCGGAACTTTGATAATAAAGTAGAAGATGCTCAGCAATAAATGAACAATGCTACCAGCTAAACAAGCAACTATCATCGATTTTGAAAAACGACTTGAAACAATTTCCTCATGTTTATATTGGTTATTGATTTCTGGCATGCAAATAGCGTTTATTCAGCTTATATATTTTGGAATTAGGAACTAGATTTAGGACAATATAAATAACAGTTTTTTATGGGTTATGCAGTAATTATTGAACCAGCATTCAATAACTTTATTTAGTTTTTGTATCCGATTAATTCACAATATTGCTTACTAACTTTCATCATTATCTCTTGAAAAAGTTATTTCGAAGCTGCTGCCCTCTCCCAAAATCGATTTAGCAATAATAATACCCTTATTGACCTCAACATATTCTTTAGCTATATTCAGACCCAAACCTGTACCTTCAATTTCTGAAACATTTTCTGCACGAAAAAAGGGCTCAAATAGATGTAACTGTTCCTCATCAGAAATACCTAAACCAAAATCTTTCACCACTATAGCGACTTCTTTCGATCTGAAATAAAGAATTAATTGAGGTTCCTCCCTTCCTTCAGAGTATTTAAATGCATTACTTACTAAATTAGATAACGAGTGATTTAATAATTTAGGATCTAACTTTACAAGGTGAGGTTTTCCCTCAACTACTAATTTAATATTTCTTCCGTCCAATTGAACCGGGTTAAATTCGCCCACTAATTCTTGGCAAAATTTAACCAAATCGACATTCTCTGGAAAATAAGAAACATGTCCAGAATTTAATTTCCCTAGCGTAAGAACATCATTCATTAAATCCGTCATTTTACAAATTGCTGTTGTAATACGGCCCGTTACTTTTGCATACTTTTCATTATCTATTGCCTCCCCTTTGTCATTAAACATCTCCAATAATTCAACATTCGACTGAATTACTGCTAAAGGTGTTCTAAACTGATGTGATGCAGTTGAAATAAAACTAGTTTTCAGGTTACTCAATTCTTTCTCATGATTCAATGACTTTTCCACGCTTTCCTTTTTTTGCTCAGTTTCTTTCAAAAGCAGTAGGTTATGTTTCTTCTGATTAACTAGGTTTTTGAAAAAATAATTGGCCACACAAAAAATTACTATTGATACAACTCCAATATTCATAAGGAAAAAAAGTGAGCGCGCATTTTCAGTAACCTTCATCCAATCGTCAGTAAAAGGCGAAAAACCGATGCCTGTAATTCCTAAAATACCAACAAATATCAACATCCATATTTTCGCTAATTTCTCATCTAAAAATAAAAGCGCACCAAGTGGACTCAAAAAACACCAAGCTACAACAAAGCCGGAATCTTCAACAGTCCCTATACACCATTGAAGCAAAGCAGGAAATAATGTAATGCAAATTAATTGGGAATGCACTAATAGCTTATAATTCCGAATTTTATGAGATACATAAATCGACAAGGAAATAATTAATACAAATAACAAGGGAAGAATAGTAGTGAAACTAACATCAAAAAAACAGTACAGTAAACCACTCCAAACTATCCCACAAAAGCTGCAGCAAATTGCAATTGCTAGTATCAGAAACTTAGATAACTTTTTATCTCTAGAATCTGTATCATTGTAACAGTATTTGAGTATTAACTTTTTCATAGATCTAAATTAGATTAAACGGCTGACTTATTGTTTAAAAGTTATTTTAAAACAGCTACCAACGCCCAATTTTGATTGAGCAGAAATATTTCCCTTATTCATTTCTACATATTCTTTTGCAATACTAAGCCCCAATCCTGTTCCTTGAATTTCAGTAACATTGTCCGCACGAAAAAAGGGTTGAAATAAATTTGAAAGTTGTGCCTCTGGAATACCCAAACCATAATCCTTCACCAATATTATTATTTCCGTCGATTTATAACATAAGCTTAACTCAGGATTTCTTTTCTCTTTAGAGTACTTAAAAGAATTGCTAATTAAATTAGTTAATGAATGATTTAGCAATTGAACATCTAAAAATACCTTGTAGGGGGTTCCTTCTACAACAAAATCTAGAGCGCTTGTATCCTTGTGAATCAAATTAAACTGTTCTACTAATTCATTACAAAACTCAATCAAATCTGTTTCATTTGGGTTATATGAAATATTTCCGGAAGTTAGTTTTCCCAGAGTAAGCACATCATCCATCAAGGCGGTCATTTTAGCAATTGCCGCTGTAATTCGACCAGTAACAACTCCATACTTATCCGAATTTTTTTCTTCACATGAGCTGTTTAGCATTTCAAGTAACTCGGCATTGGACTGAATAACAGCTAGCGGGGTTCTAAATTGATGAGATGCAACAGTTATAAAGCTTGATTTCAAATGTCCAAGTTCTTTTTCACGTATCAAAGAAGCTTCTAATTCCTTGTTAGATATGGATAAGTTCTGGAGTGAATTATACAACTCCATACTTTTGGATTCGAGGAGCTGTTCCGCCATTTTACGTGCCTTAATTTCTCTTATACGCGCTTTTTCTAGTAATTCTAGCTTCATATGGAATTCAAATTTTATTTACCTTTATTGTAACTATTTCTCCAGATTTTTCTTCGCTTACCTTCACAACATCAACATCCTCGCTAAAATGCTTTGCAGCTCCATTTATCAAACCGATTGCTAAATCAGACATTTTTCTTGATGAATAGTAATTCAAAATCATTTCATTATCACTGTTTACTTTAGCATCAAATTTTGGTAATTCTGCATCAGGATAAAGTTTTAAAACTTGAGGGTGAATATATTGGTCTATTGAATATAAAAAACTAAACAAATTTGGTTTGTCCATAAAAGCCGGATATTTCGCTTTTAACGTATTAAAAAAATATTCTCCAAAAACCTGCAATAATTTAGAAACTGGAAGCCTCTTTAATTGAGATAATTTATTAACCATTACAAACATTTCTTTATGACTGTATGTACCTACAGATGTATAAATCCCTTCCGATTCTAATTTACATTCATCAATTATTTGTTGAACTACCGCCAAGCCAAACTTTTGTTCGACTAATTCGAAAAATTCCGTGAATACAATTCCTTTCATAATTTATCTTTCTCAAATATTATTTCAAAACAACTTCCTTCCCCTAATTTTGATCTAGCAGAAATAGCACCCCTATTGATTTCAACGTACTCTTTTGCGATGCTTAATCCCAATCCTGTCCCTTGAATTTCTGTTGCATTATTTGCACGAAAAAAGGGCTCAAACAAATGTAACTGCTCCTTTTGAGAAATACCTAATCCATAATCTTTTACCGACAATACCAATTCTGTAGATTTAAATTGCACCAATAATTCAGGATTTCTCTTTTCTCTGGAGTATTTAAAAGCATTACTAATTAAATTAGATAATGTATGCACTAACAAATTAGGATCTAAATGGACCTCATAGGGTTCACCTTCTAAAACCAAACTAATGCATCTCCCATCGATTTGGACAGAATTAAATTCTTCAGATAATTTCTCACAAAATTTAACCAAATCCAATTTCTGAGGAGCATAATTAACCTTTCCTGAATCAAGTTTACCCAGCGTAAGTACATCATCCATTAATGCGGTCATTTTAGAAATTGCCTCAGTAATACGTTTATTGATTTTCGCAAACTTTTCCGAATCTTGTTTTTCATCTCCGCTACATAAAAAACCAAGTAACTCTGTGTTAGATTGTATTACGGCTAGCGGTGTTCTAAACTGATGCGAGGCAACAGTGACAAAACTTGCTTTTAATTGACTTAATTCTTTTTCCTTGATTAACGACTTTTTTAATCTCTGCTCGCTAGTTCTCAATGCTATGGTCCGTTCTTTTTCTTTGATTAATGAATTCTCCAACTTTAGTTCGTTTGACTTTAATTTCTTTGTTTTTTGTTCAACAAGATTTTCTAGATTTAGGTTAAGGTTCTCAATCGTTTGCTTGTTGATTACTCTATCTGTAATGTCAAATTCAACAAACATAAACCCGTTGAGTTCATTCGCACTATCAAATAAAGGCTGAACATTTAAATCTATCCAATACTCTTCTCCTTTCTTGGGTCTCCTTAGCAACTCAACAGAAACTTTTTCCTGCTTATCCATGGCTTCAAGCATATTATCGACAAAAGAATCATTCGTACCATCAAATAGATAAAAAGCTGAATCTTCTCCTATTATCTCACTTAGAGAATAACCTGATCGCTTTAAAAAGGCCGAGTTAGCCCAAGTTATTTTCCTATCTTTATTTAACATGAGGACACCATTATTCGTGTTTTTTGCAACTAAAGCTAACTTTAAATTTTCCTCTTCTGTTTCAATTCGTTTTGTAATATCAACCCCGTAACCTATGACGAAACAAAATTTACCCTTCTCATCGAAAATAGGCCCGATACTTCTTTGCACTATTTTTCGACTCCCGTTTTTTTGTGTAAATTCTTCTAACCAAGTTTCCTGAAGTTCAGTTTTCATTATTTTTTTGAACAACTTGCGACGTGCAACTGCTTTTGTATCTGAAATCCCTTTAAAACTGGCGTAATCAAAATCATCCTTCCCAATTATGAACTTTCGGATGTTTTTATCTTGGATTCCCTGTGGATTTACAAATAGATATCGATGATCCCCATCAAAAACAGCAACATCAGAAGGTAAACTGTTCAATATTAATTCATAAAACGCTTTTTGATTTTCAATTTCAGCATTTAAACTGATAAGTTTTGTCTCTTTTTCGCTCACCTGATTAATTAATTCACTAATATCGGTAGCGTAAATATTTACATAATTAAATTCTTGAACGTACACCAAAGTCAGAGAATAATGCCTTTTATTTCTTGTCTCAATAAAGGTTTCAGAACCCCCTGCTGACTTAACCCAATTAAGGTAATCTTTTAAAACTCGATCCTTTAATTTATCTTCTTTAATCTTAAAATCTGAGAGAAAATTAATCTTACTAACTGCATTATTGTACACGAGTTTATTTTTCTCATTAAATCTTAAAATTGGATTTGGATTCTCTGATGGAAATTTCGACAATTCACCAATATCTTTTTGAGCTTGAATTAATTCTGCATTTTTTTTGATTAAACCATTTGAATTTTGTTTTGCCGTAGTTATATCTCTCAGGGATATTTGAAAATATTTAGCGCCTCCATAGGGTATTTTTTTTGATAAAAAAGAAACGTCCTTCAATTCTCCAGCTTTAGTTTCAATTTGCGTATCAAATTTTGTTTGATCAATACTTTTCAAGTATGAAACCTCACTATCTATAGCTATTCCTTCCTTTTTTGGAAAAATATTTCCTAAAGATAGCAGCCGAATATCTTCTAAAGAAAAACCAAGAAGTTTGGATGCTGCTTCATTAGAATCAACAAACTTTCCTGTCTCAGCATTATACATTAAAATTGCATCACCCGTATGCTCAAACAACGCAGTATACTTTTCTTGAGAAGACTTAAGCTCCTCACCCAGTATATTGATACCCGAAATAATAGCATCTAATTCATCTTTTGATTCGGAAGGACTAACTTCGTAATCAAAATTACCCGAAGCCAATTGAGTTATTAATTCTTGTATTTGATTAAAGCGCTTGTCCACGGCAGCTTTTATTTATTTCCAATTGACATTATAACCATCTAAAGCTTATTTTTTTCATTAGGAATGATAGTATATACTTTATTCATTTAACCTTAACTGTATAAGATTCAAAAGTTCTGGCGCAGAATATGGCTTTGAAACAAAATCTACAGCACCTAAATCTAATGCTTGTTGTATATTTTTCTTTTCGGTTTTGGCTGACAAGAAAATAAACGGTGGCATATCTGCTTCTCCAAAACTAACCTTTAGCTTTTTCAACACCTCCAAACCATCCATTTTGGGCATATTTATATCGCAAAGAACTAAATCAGGTTTTGTTTTGGAGAACATCTCTAAACCCTCTTCTCCATTTTCCGCCTGAAAGACATTGTACCCATAAACTTCTAGAATTTCTGTCAATGTTTCACGCAGCAGAACATCATCCTCAATAGTCAAAATCTTCGCCATTCCAGTTCTTTTAATTTTAGCTAAATTATGCTCTATCTTCAACCATAACAAATGCCAATTTCCCAATGCAAGTGTTGAACTCCCCAACGTAAAAAACTATAAATATGTGAATTTACAAAATCCTGAAAATAAGTATTTTGCAAAAAAAAAAAAAAATGTTTACCTACTGGAAATCCCTACTCTGATTTCCCAACGTAACGGTTGATTTTGACCTATTAGAAAGTATGATAATAAATTTAGCAAAAAATGGAAAGCGGAGAGCTAATTCATTTTAACCAATTATCCGCTAGATTAACCTTGGAAGGATTAGCACCCTAACGCTGATGATCCTTTTCGAAAGGGTTATTATGCTCGAGCATAAAGCTCACATGTATCCGTATGTACTGACTTTTTTCTTTTATCACTTCACATGAGCAAAACTCATATTTGCTCTGAAATAAAAAAGCCCAACACTATGAGTTGAGCTTTTTTCGTGACCTCGGAAGGATTACTAAAGTGATCCTTTTGAAATCCGAATTCCGAAAGCAAAGCTCCAATTGCTTTGCAATTGTGGTTTTACTTGTTTGAGTTCTTCACTAGAATAAATTCGGTTAGCCCTAAAACAAATAAAGCCCGATACTTTCGTATCGAGCTTTGCTTTCTTAGTGACCTCGGAAGGTGATAGTTCAAATTTTTTCGAGGATCTGAAAGACCCAACACCCACCTCTAATTTATCTAGTTCTTTTCTTGGAGTAAAATTAATATATACTATTTAATCACTCAAATAATATTGTTTACAAT
>JAQWQH010000202.1 GCA_029244805.1 Flavobacteriales bacterium | reverse complement strand
TACTGGCCAAAATTTTTCTGCTTCCTCAGTGGTTAATTCCAATTTCGTTGAAATGAAAGCGATTTTTTGAGTTTTTCTATTTTCTTTTTGTATTTCTTTTTCTTGTGCCATGCTTCCAAGACTCGTTCCGAGTAATAGGAGTGCTATTGTTATTTTTTTCATATTCTTGGTTTTAGTTAAAAATTAAAATTCAATATCTAGGTAATACTCCGAGCCTATGTATTCGTTAATGTCATCAGGTATAACATCAAGATCAATATCGTATATACTCTTTTCTATTTGTGAAGCTTCGTTGAAGTTTTCCTCGAAATCTAAATAACAAATTAGTTCTTCCATTTCGCTATAGTATATCGCTTCGTCTAGTTCGCTATTCGTTAAATTTTCTAAATAATTATCGTCAGAAGCTATTGCAGCTATTGTATTGTTTTGGTTGAAAAGAAAACCAACGATAAAGATTGCTGCGATAGAAGCCGCAACATATATGACACGGGCAATATTTCTTTTTTGAATAGGAATAACCTTAGTTTTTTCTTTTTCAATTTTATCTATCACCTTATCCGCGAGGTTTTCAAAGTACCCATCCGGAATCTCATTATCAATTTTCACTTTTACTGTATCAGCTAAGCTTGAAAAATATCCTTCCGGGGCTTTTAAGTTGTTTTTCTTTTTCATTCCAAAAAGAGTAGGAGCCATTTTCATTAACTCTTCATTTTCGATATTTTCATTCTCTTTGTTCATTCAGTATCTGGGACATTTCAAATTATAAATGGTTTAATTTTTAATCAAATAATTTTCAATTTTTTTGACAGCTATGTGGTAACTAGCTTTTAAGGCTCCTACTGAGGTTCCAACGATCTCCGATATTTGCGTATATTTCATATCTTCATAATACTTCATATGAAACACTGCTCGTTGTTTTTCTGGAAGTGTCAATAGTGCTTTTTCTAATTTCTCTTGAATTGCGTCACAGTCCATTAAATAGTCTGCTTGCCCTGCATGTAAATGATAGGATTCATCATCAATTGAAATGTTATTTTCCTTCTTCTTTTTATTAATGAAGGTGATTGATTCGTTGGTGGCAATTCGATATAGCCAAGTGTATAGGTTTGAATCTTCTCGAAAATTTGCTAGACCTTTCCAGGCCTTAATAAATACATTTTGAAGCACATCATCTGTGTCGTCATGATCAATAATCATTCTTCGTACGTGCCAATAAAGTCTTTCTTGGTATTTTTCAATTAAAGCCCGAAAAGCTATATTGGTATTTTGTCCAGATTTAACCTGTTCTACTATTTCGCCATCTGATAGTTGCATCGCATTCTGAGACCAAGTTATCAGAAAAAGGTTTAATATGAAAATAGAATAATTCTAAAATAGGTTATTTGCGAGTAATAACTTTTTCAGCTGCAGCAATTATATTCGGAGTATCTAAACCATATTTTTCCATCAGTTCGGCAGGAGATCCACTCTCTCCAAAACTGTCATTTACCGCAACAAACTCTTGGGGTAAAGGGTTGTTTCTAGAAAGAACTTGAGCAATGCTTTCACCTAAACCTCCTGCTATTTGATGTTCTTCAGCGGAGACGATACATCCTGTTTTAGCAACAGATTTTAATATAGCTTCTTCGTCTAAAGGTTTAATGGTGTGGATGTTAATTATTTCTGCGCTAATTCCTTTTTCAGCCAAGGCTTTTCCAGCTTCAATTGCTGGCCAAACTAAATGTCCTGTCGCTACAATTGTAACATCAGTTCCCTCATTCAGTAGTAATGCTTTTCCAATTACAAAGGGTGTGTTCTCTGATATGAAAATGGGCATTTTGGGCCTCCCAAATCGCAAGTAAACAGGTCCAACATGATCAGCGATGGCAATTGTTGCAGCTTTTGTCTGGTTGTAGTCACATGGGTTAATAACCGTCATGTGGGGAAGCATTTTCATCATGCCTATGTCTTCCAATACTTGATGGGTCGCTCCATCTTCTCCTAGAGTCAATCCAGCATGCGAAGCACATATTTTTACATTTTTGTTAGAATAGGCAACAGATTGTCTTATCTGATCATAGACTCTGCTTGTAGAAAAGTTAGCAAAAGTGCCAGTGAAAGGTATTTTACCTCCAATGGTAAGACCAGCAGCTATTCCAATCATGTTTGCTTCTGCAATTCCAACTTGGAAAAACCGCTCCGGATTATCATTCTCAAATTGGTTCATCTTTAACGAACCAGTTAAATCCGCACATAATGCTACTACTTTAGGGTTTGATTTACCCAACTCTGTTAAACCATCGCCAAAACCTGATCGTGTGTCTTTATTTCCTAATACTGGATATTCTTTCATGCTTATAATGTTATGTTTTCTGAGTAGCCAGAAACTATTTTAAACGTTTTTTCAATTGAGTGCGCTGTACTAAAAGATCTTTCATGCCTGAAAACAATTTTATATTTCCCAGGCAATAATTCAATGCTTTGCAGTGCAGATCCATCTTTCAAATTACAAACCCACTCATTTTTTCCTTCCCTTAGAACAAAAAGTTGGGCAGGGCCAGCATTTTTGGTGATAACAACCCTTCCGTTTTTTGGAATCGTAATATCCGTGTGTCTGTTTTGTTTTATGTTAACATCTTCAATATATAATCTTGGAAGTGTGAGTATTTCTAAATCATATTTTCCAACAATGTATTTATGGTCAAAATTCATTTTTTGAATATTAACTGTCTTCATGTCGCCACTTTTTCGAACAATGCAGTTGATTCCAGTGAATTCGTTGTTATAGCCTTGAATCTTGAGATCCAAATGACCTCTGGGAGCATCTAAGGATATGGTGTTGTGTTTTCCAGCTATAACCTTAATATTTTCTTTAGTAACTTCAGGGGTCGTATGCACAACGAGTCGGTAAGTGTGCAATGGATCAATTGAGAGGGTGTCAGGACTGCGATCTCTATCTAATGTATGCATGTAAGTGTAAACTAATTCATTGGTTTTTTGGTCGTAAAAAGACATTGTAACATTTGTCTCTAGAGGATTTTTCTTTACATCTAATAAGTTTACTTGAACCGTTGTATTATTTAGTGCTTGGCTAACTACAAAGTCCAAAACACTTTCAAATGAATCTTCTGTTTCAGCACTTAAAAACTCACCAATGCAGTTAAATTGTCCTAAATAACTTGTGTCAAGTCCAACTCCAATAATAAAAGGTTTTAATTTAATTCCTTTTGCTCGCAAAGCCCTTGATACTGCACATGGATCTTCATCACACGCTTCAATTCCATCTGTAATTAATATAATTACATTTCTACAGTTACTGCATTCTGGAAAATCTTCGGCAGCATATTCTAGGGACCGAGCAATTGGTGTGGTTCCTTTTGCTTCAATTGATCTTATTTTATTTTTTATTTTATCAATATTTCCATCTCCTGGAGAGAATTGAACTTCTAAGTTTGTGTCGTCACAGTTTTGTTGACCTGGAAGTATTTTAAATTGGTGGCCATAAACCCTGAGACCAAGCTCCGTATTACTAACTCCTCTGAGTTCATCAACAGTGTTACTGAGTAGTTTTTTGGCGATAGTCATTTTGCTGCCGTTTTGCCATTGGGCATTCATACTGTTTGAAGCATCAAAAATAAAAAGGATTCTAATTTTTTCTGAATCTTGGACCGCATCTTGCCCCAGTAACATATTGGGATTAAAAACAATCCCTAGAAATAAAATGAATATGTGAAAAATTGCTTTCATAAAACTACCTTTTTGGAGTATTCTTCTCAATTATAATTCCAAAAAGGTTAATTGTAACAAAATGTTAATAATCTCCCAGTGTTTCTTCCAATTGACTTAGTGCAGATTTCAATTGCTCATCGTTCGGAGGTGATCCATGCCATTTATGTGTTCCCATCATAAAATCTACACCTTTACCCATTTCTGTTTTCATTATTAACATAATAGGAACACCTTTTCCAGTAGCTGCTTTTGCTTGTCTCAATGTAGCAATTACTTGCTCCATATTATTGCCATCCATTTCCATAACTTGCCAACCAAATGCCTCCCATTTGGCTTTTAAGTCTCCTAGAGGAAGCACATCATCAATGTCACCATCAATTTGTTTGTGATTGTAATCAATACAAGATATGATGTTGTCTACTTTGTTACCGGCTGCATATAAAGCTGCTTCCCAAATTTGTCCCTCCTGAATTTCTCCATCACCATGTAAAGTGTAGATAATTCCACTATCATTGTTTAGCTTTTTTGCCAAAGCTGCACCTATTCCAACAGAAAGCCCTTGGCCTAAAGAACCGCTTGCTACTCGAACACCAGGTAAACCTTCGTGAGTTGTAGGATGACCTTGGAGGCGAGTATTTAGCTTTCTAAATGTGTTTAATTCATTTACTTCGAAATATCCCGTACGTGCCAAAACGCTGTATAGAACAGGAGAAATGTGACCGTTGGATAAAAAGAAGAGATCTTCTCCTTTTCCATCCATATCAAATTTGTCAGCGCTGTGATTCATCTCCGATTGATAGAGAGCAGTAATGTATTCTGTGCATCCTAAAGATCCTCCCGGATGGCCAGAAGCAACGGCGTGAACCATTCTTACAATATCTCTTCTAACCTGTGAACAAAAATCACTTAATTCAATCAAACTTGTGTCGTGCATCTATTTATAGTTAAATTACGTCAGTAAAAGTAGTGTTTTCACAGTAGTATATATAATCTGTTAATAACTATTAATAATAGTGAATAATCTCTATGGGATTCCAATTTTTAAGCAGGTTTAGTTCGTCGTGTTCAACATGAAATGTTTAGTTTTGATTACCAATTTAAAAAAGTGATAAAAATGAAAAAAATTCTAATTGTTTTAATAAGTTTAATGTGTTCATTTTCAATGTTATTCGCACAAAATACTGAGTTTGATTCAAGATTATTGGTGAAATATTCTATTGAAGAATTAAAGAAACTGGAAAAAGAGAATCCATCTGAGGTTCAATTCCAAACGTATTGTTTGGATAATGCATTTTATATTGGAGACTACCCTAAAGAAAAAGAAGGAAAAATAAATTTGGATGGAGTGAAACAAATCGAAAATATTAATGAAATCAATTTATTTGAGTTAGATATTGAGATTCTAGACGGAAGGAATCAGTTATTTAGTATTAATGATAATTCTAAGTTGTTAGTTGTCTATGATACGAAGTTTTTAAGGAACAAATTTCAAAAATCGAGACAATAAACCGTTGTTAAAAAAAATCTATGAAAATTTTATCTACCATATTATTTATAGCTTTATCTCATGTTATTTATGCTCAAATTGATGTTTTAATATCGGATGATGATTATACAACAACGGGTCAAGGTTTGTGTGATTGCGGAACAAGCTTTAGCTACGTCGACAGCTTAAATTTTCATGATACAGGGGGGGATGCTTCGGATTATTTGCCGAATGAAGATGAAGTGATTACTTTTTGCCCTGATGTGAATGGAAATAAGGTTTCTACCACTTTCGGTATTGGAGGAACCGGATTTACATTTGATGTAGATCCTTCAGATACAATATTTATCTATGATGGGGTGTCGATATTCGATCCACTTTTAGATACGTTTAATAACAATATGATGCCCGTTGGTTCCGTTCGAGCTTCGTTGGCGAACCTTTCTGGGTGCTTAACAATACGTTTTATTAGTGATGGTGCGAATGAAGGTACTGGATGGGATGCAAATGTTTCTTGTGGTAATTTTAGTCAGCCGTATAGTGTTGGTATAGAAGGGTTTATTAACGGAACAGCGAATGGAGCAAACGATAATATTAATGATGTTATGCCTGTTGATACAGGGTATATTGATGTATGTTTAGGCGATTCGGTTTTGTTGTCTGCAGATACTTATTTCCCTTATGAGCCAGGCGGGGACTCGGCTTCTACATTTGGAGGAGGGTATGATCAAACGGGAAATCACTCCGTTGAATGGGTAATTAGCAATGGAGTTACTTCGACTCAAAATAGTCTTTGGGTGGTTCCGCCAGCTCAACAAGGTTACTTTGTCTCTTTAAAAGTAACGGATGCTTTTGGGATGAATATGTATGCAACCTGTAAGATAAGGGTTTCGACTACGCCTAGTTTTGCTACATGTATTGCAGAGGATACATTGCTTTGCGTAGACCAGCAAACTTTGCTAATTGGTGGGGTTAATGCTACAGATACGGCGGGTGTTGATGCTACAACAGCTACTTTTCCTATTGGGGGTGAATTTGGTACAGCCACTTTTTTGCCAGATGGAAATGGAAGTATTTATCAAGCTGAAATTGACATTGCTGGGTATACAGTAGGAGGAACTATTCTAAACGGAACAGATATTCAACAGATTTGTGTTTCGATAGAGCACACATGGTTGGGAGATTTAGAAATGTGGTTGACATGTCCAAATGGAACGGATGTGACGATTTTTAATAGTAATACCGGTGGTTTTATACCTGGAGGGTTTAGTGGTGGCGGAACCTATGTAGGAGGAGGAGATGATAATACTTCAAACCAGGGTAATTGTGAAGAATATTGTTTTTCTGAAGCAAATGGAGCATTGCCTTCATGGAACCTTGGGTATAACACTATAGCGTCATCCGGACCTACTGCTGGTCAAATGGTGGTTCCCGGAGAGTATAACCCTGAGGGGGCCTTCGCGGATTTTGTTGGGTGTCCAATAAATGGAACTTGGACGCTGAATGTTTCTGATAATATTT
>JAQWQH010000183.1 GCA_029244805.1 Flavobacteriales bacterium | reverse complement strand
CTCAAAAACATTTCAGATAATTATAAAATAATGGAAAAAGAAAACAAAGAAAATTTGTCTTACCTTGATTTATCGAGACAGAAAATACAAAATTTAGATAGTTTAGTTAATCTTACCGCCCTTACTGAACTCAATCTAAATGGATGTCTTAATCTTGAATCTTTAGAAGGTATTTGGAATCTTAAAAATCTAAAAAAGTTACATTGGCAAGAATGTAACTGGGATGAATTAAATGATTTATCAAATCTAACTTCTCTTGAATATTTGTAATTAAGCAATTCCCAAGTAGATGAAGAATTTGGACTAAATATTGATGCTATAGGCGATTTGAGAAATCTAAAACATTTAGATTTATCGTTCTGTGAAACCATTTTCGATTTTAGTCCAATAAAAAACTTAAAAAAAACTTGTGCATCTAGACATAACGGATTGTAAAATTGATGATTTAGAGTTGTCAAATCTTAATAATCTGAAAACCTTAAAACTAAGTGGATGCAAATCTTTATGGAATATTGACAGTTTGGCCAAACTAAATAATCTTGAAAACTTGTACTTGGATGGGTGTTTAAATATTGAGGAATTAGACCCTATAGCAAACTTAGAAAACCTTGAAATACTTGATTTATCAGATTGTGAAAATCTTTCCATTTATCCTGAAAATGATATTCTTAAAGGAGAGGAACTAGCCTCTTTTCTGAGTAAAATTAAAGATGAAAAAAAAATATAAGTCCATCGAATCTTTTAAAAAATGATTGTGTTTTATATGTAATGAGCCCGCCAACTATTGATTGGTTTTTTTATCATTTATTTTCAGATCCATTAAACCAGTTTTAATGTTACTCCATCAAATCTTTAGCTTCTGATATACTCAGAAAACTAGGCAAGTTTCGACCTAAGTTTTGACAAAACACGCGAGTAGCGCGTTCCCATGCTATTTTCCCTGATATTTATTATGTGTGAAATCTCTCTATATGACTTGTTTTTTTCAAATTTTAACCGAATAATACGTTGGTCTTCGAAAGGCAGTTCTCTGAGTTTGTTCTCTACTCTATCAAATTGTTCATCTAATTTATAGTCATAATCTTCACAACTAACAGAAAAGGAATAAAAATCGTCATTTAACACATAGTGTTTTTTGTATGTTTTATGTTTTCTAAGCTCACTTATACAGGTGTTTTTTATTATGGTAAATGCAAAGCCTTTGAGACTTGACCAATCATTTATCTGCATCGAAAAAAAAGTGCTAATTACCTTGGTTAACGCAATATTTACAGCTAAGTCGACATCAGAGGAATTCCTAAAATATTGTCTTGCGGTTAAAGTAGCTATACTCTTGAAATAATTGAAAATTTCTGTTTCTCTTTTTCTTGAATAAAATGGATTAGTGGTTGGCATAAAATAGATGATTTTGGGTTTGGGTATTATTACAAAATAGGTTCGTATATTTTTTACGACCTGTCAATAACTTCAACTTATAATAGTATACGGAAAATAAATTAGGTGGATTTTCCAAATTATTATGTGATGATATAAAAGCACAAAAAAGAGATTGTTTATATATTATTCGCGATGTTGAAATATTATAACTGAATAAAATTTGGCTGTAATTAGATATCTTGTACCCTATAATTTCATGCTTTGAAATTCTTAAGAACTGATAGCTGAATTAATACAATTATTCTAACGACTATCACAAATAAAAATCTAATTCGCAATGCAGCAATATAACAATGGATTATTATCCGAATCTAAAATAACATAGAGTTCTCCAGAAGGATTTTCTTCCTGATAAATACATTTGAAGCATTTATTTGTTTTGCTAAAGCTATCCAAAACTAAATCTTGACATGACAAAGAAAGTTTATCAAAGAACTGAAATATTTCACTTTGGAATAATTGAATTTCATTTTTTCTATTTTTCAAAATGTAAGTAAAGAAATTAAAAATATACTTATTTGTTTCTTTTGTATGAACTATGTTCGGACCTAAGGAATTTGTATAGTTGTAAATAAATTGATCCCATGCCATACATTCGTCATAATCATCTACAAAAGTGTTGAAAACATTCCAGTTTATTTGATTCGACTCATTTATCAACATATCGGGAAGGTATAATAATCTCAATTCGGGGTAATGATCTATTGCTATTGATAATTCATCTAGTAGCCTTTCTATTTTCGCTTCCGAATTATCTTCTAAAAGTTCAATTATATTGTCGTGTCTTTCTTGAATAAGCGGGTAATCATTAACAGTAAATAAGGGAAAAGAAAATGAAACATTACACACATTATACCAGTCTCCATCTCCTGTACAATCATATTTTCCAATTAAAATTAGTACGTAATAGAGGGGTTTTCCTACCTCATTGTAATAATATTTTAAAATTCTTTTCTTCATTATTTTATAAAGCCTAGGACACGATTTTCTTTGATGTTATAGGAAGTTTCACGTTGAATAATTTCTTTCAATCTACTTATTCCTAATTCGTCATCAAATAGCAAATCCATACTCCATCTTCTTAAAACATTGCTTATTTGCCCTCCGGTAAGTTCGAATTCATTGGCTAACTCTTGTATTTCATTTTTAGAAAGCTCTGGAAATTTAATCCCAAATATTTTTGAACGAACTAAAGCATTAGGTTTCTCTATCTGAAGCTTGTAAAGAAACCTTCTTTCAAATGCCTCATCTAAATTTTCAATCAAATTCGAAGTAGCCATCACGATTCCTTTAAAGTCTTCTAGTTTTTGTAAAAATATATTTTGCATAGAATTATTCATTTGATCGGTTGATCCGCTGATAGAAACTCTTTTGCTGAGCAACGCGTCACTTTCATTAAAGAACAAAATAGGCGTATGAGTTTCTATTTTCACTAATCTATAGTAATCAGAAAATATTTGAGCAACTTTTTTTTCAGACTCACCAACCCATTTGTCTCTAATAGAAGTAAGATCAATCAAGAAAATCTTTCTTTTTGTTATTCTTGCAAGCTGATAGACAAGCTCTGTCTTTCCTGTGCCGGGAGGTCCAAAAAAAATAGCAGACACACTAGGGTTGACTCCACTCTTCTTAAGTTTTTTTATACATTTTTTAAAATTTGTTGGGCGAAGTAGTTTAATTAAGTTTTCTGTTTCAACCTTTACATTATTATTGTAAAACAAATCGACCTTGCTAATTTTATCAGGCTCAATTACTCTTCCTACTTTAGACCTAAAGGGTTTTTTCTTTTTACTAATGGCTAAAGACATAATTTTAATTCCCATTTCATTCAGAACAAAATAGTCACTGCCCATAAACGAACTAGCCTCTTGCACAATTATTTTTTTCCTTATTAATGGACTTAATCCACTTTGAATATTTCTGTTAAATTTTACCAGTGAATTGATTTCTGGAAATAAAACTTCCGAAACATTGGCTATGTTAACGGAACTATTATTAACTATGGCACCATATGCCACATATAGAAAAATAACTTTTTCCTGGATTGACAACTTCATCGAATGAAGTAATTTCAATTCTTTCAAATGTTCGAATTCATCTAGTTCTTTTGAAAGCTTGAAACGCATCTCAGATTCTGAATTGCCTAAACCTCTGTGACTATCTAGTATTTTATATATATTCTGCGACAACAAATAAATAGAAAGATTTTTCTTTTCCAGATTCAGTACATTTTGTCTTATTACTTGTTTGAAAATATTTGATTTAATATTAAATTTCTCTTCGCTTGAATTGGTATTGATGGAAATTAAACCCTTTCTTTCCAAAGAATCTAACACTTCATAACGTCTATATAGTTCAATCGTTGGGATTTGAAGAAATTCACTAATTCCCTTTAATGAATTCCGATAATTTTCCTGAATTTGCGAATAAAATAGAATTGAAAAAATTAATGCTTCCAATGTGGACAGTTGAAAAACTTCTTCAACAACTTTAAGCTTGGTATTTTCAAAGGAAGACTTTAATAATGAAAAAGCCTCATTCTCGGAATACGTTTTACTGTATATGTGCGCAATCTCTTGGATTGCATTCAATACATCATCGGTTCTTATTTTCTTTTCCATACTTAAGTTTTAATTAGGTGTAATTCATTTAAAAATAGATCTAAAATTAATCTTAACGTCTCTTCTTCAATCGCGTTTTTTCGGCTACGAATGTCTCTATCTGGATAATTCTATGAATCAAAAGAGTCCGATACACAAATACTGATTATTGATATTTTAAATCAAAGTCCGAGTGTTTATACAAATTGGATTTGACCTATCCTCTATTTTTACTTGCCTTTCAATTTTGTTTTTTTTTGAAATAATTCTATTCTCTTCTTTCCGATTATTGCAGGTAATTAGATAACCATTAAATAGTAAAATGATACTTTGATTTATTTTTTAAATTTTTTCACAAATTTTAATTCTTCATTTTCAGAAAGCATCCTATCTGAACGCCTTACCCTTATAATTCCAGCATTTGCTATAATTTTATTGGTAAGCTGAATACTTAGTTCGTATGATTCATAGAAGTTAGCTCGACTCATCCCTCTTCTCAAAAATTTATACAAAGCCATATTGTTGATTAGAATTTTACTAGATTTACTTGGATTCATGTATGTAAGTTTTAATTACTAACCATATAACGCTAGTAGTTAAAATTTGCAACAAAAAATTTATTCTGTTGCAAATTTTAACTTTCAACGTTCTTAATACTATGAAACATTATGATAAAGAAATAAAGCCTAATAGATATGTATACCACATAACAAGTAAAGTTTTTAGAGAGTCGATTTTAACAAAAGGTTTAGTAGCAAAAACTTCTAAATACCTCCCTTATCAAAATTCGATTTTTGCGCATAACTGCAAATTGATAACCATGGAATGGTACCCTTTGGTTTTCGACAAGTATACCTGGCCAATTTTAGAAACATACGATTGGAGTTGGGAGCAACCGTCCGATTCTGAGCTAATAACTAAAGCAATAAATCGTTATTATGATATTTGGCAAATAGATACTTATGTACACTCAACTAAATGGTACATTGATGATATTGGCCAAAAAGAACTAGGAGCTTCGTTTGTTTCCCCCAGCGACCTATATATTGTTTCAAATGGTAATATACCTAAAGAAGCCATCACCCTTTGCCATTTGAGAAAAGATAAACTCTATAGTATAAAGCATAAAAGTGGTTGGGTTGAAATGAGGTTTCCAATGATTACAAAAGTATAGTATCTAACCAATATTAATAATTTAGCACAAAGACAGCCGAGGTTTCTTCAGCTATTCAATCATTATTTGAAATCAGTCCTTTTTCTTTTTGCGTTTACCCAAATTATAAGCAAGGTTTACTCCTAAAATATTCTGAGTTTGAACATTAGAATAATTCACTTCTCGTTGAAAACGATAATAAATACTTCCTTTTAATTTCTTTCCAAACTTCTCAGATAGCCCTACCGTCACTCTGTATTTCTCAAAACCTCTATATAAGGTATGATATGATTCTCCAGCCAAAAATGGTTCGATTGATGTTTTAGGCAGGTTGTAAGCAATTTTAAATTGATTTCGAAATGTTCTAGAAGCCTTCTCTGTAGCAGTTTGATATTGATACCTTAAACGATACCTTAACTTTATTCTATCCAACTTGTAACTGTACTTAAAATCTGCGAACAATCGATGCCCCATTGATTTCTCCCCTATGTACAGCTGAAGAAATCGATAACCTCCCGATAAACTCATTTTCTTGGAAAGATCATAATTTACCTTTATTTCCGTAAACGTTTTCCCGACCAACAACGAGTTATGAGCAGAACGCACATTTTGCTCCAATCCAAAGGACCATTTCTTACTCCATTTATATTTTACTTCAGCACCTGACCATATTTGAAAATCTTGGTCTTGCGAAAAAGCAGAAAATGAAAGCTGAAAAACTGCAGCAATTAGGATTATTTTATTTGAAAATAACGATATCATCTAATGTATATTCCGTTCCGTTTTTATCAATTTCTATCGTATTAAATAATGGTTCACTATCAGTTGAATTTGGGTAATCATCTGAATAAACAAATACCGTATAAGTTCCTTTTCTTAAATAGTCAAACTTATAAGTACCATTCCAAGAAGTTTCGAACGAATCATCATATGGTTTTAAGGTGTCCGTTCCATACACTAAGAACACATCCTCACCTTCAGCGTAGGTTGTATCGACAGGATTTCCAACTACAATATCCACAACCATAACTGTTCCAGATATTGAAGATGACCCTCCTACACCAGGGTCTTTACTGCAAGCTATAGCTGCAAGTGGAATTAAAAATAAGAATAGCTTTTTCATGTTAATCAATAATTAGTTTTTTTGTTGTTGCGCCTGCCTGAACTAAGTAAATTCCCTTGTCCCAATCACTCACATCAATCGATGTTATTTCGCTATTTTGATTGTCAGAGTAAATCACTTTCCCTAATAAGTTAAAAACAGTCAATGGCGATTTGCTACTAGTTTCAATATTTACACTGTTATTTGTCGGATTTGGATAGATAGATACTTTTACTAATTCGGTTTCTCCTTCATCTACTGAAGTAGCTCCTGACAATTTAGAAACTCCGGTGCTTGTAGCTATCCAAACGTTATCTTGTCCATCTACAATTATTTTTCTAATTACCGGTCCAACCAGTCCGTCTGTCATATCGTAATCTATCCAAGAAGTTCCGTTGTACATTGCAATGCCCCCAACAGTAACTAAGTAATCAACATAAATACCCGCCCAAATATGACCTTGTGAATCCATTGCGATATCTTCTACAGGGTTCAATGTATCTGGCGCCGGCATAATATACATCATAGTATGATTTGCAGCCCATTGGTTTGTATTATCCAATACTGTTACTCCTTTAGATGTTCCTGCCCATTTGTTGTCTTGATCATCTATAAATACCGATCGTACACCATTAGCTAATAAGCCATCAGATGTAGTATAATCAGTAAAATTCGTTCCGTCATAATGAACGATTCCTCCTAGATCAGTTGAAAACCATTTATCTCCATTTGATTCAAAATCAATATGAACTACTCCTCCAAATGGCAAACCATCTGCAGTCGTATAAGAAGTCCAAGTTGTTCCATCAAATTTGGTAACCCCATCGTAATTTCCAAACCAAATGGTACCATTGGCATCTTGAGCTATATGGTTTACCCTATTATCTCCAAGTCCTTCAGCTGTAGTGTATGTTGCCCATGAAACTCCATCAAATTTAGAAGCCCCATAATCAGTGCCAACCCATATATCTCCATTAGAAACAACAGAAATTGCAGAAATAGTATTGTGAACCAATCCGGCATTTGTAGCGGTTGTATATACAGTCCAATTGGTGCCATCAAAAAAGCTTACCCCCTCTTGGGTTCCAAACCAAATGTTATCACTTGCATCCGCCGCGAGACAAGTAACGTTATTGTGCGAAAGACCTTCTAAAGTCGTATAATTAGTAAATGTTTGTGCATTGGAAACTAGTCCTGAAAAGACAAGCCCAATTGTAATTGTTTTTACTATTGTTTTCATACCCTTTTATTTATTTATTACAAATTTCTTCGTTAATACATGATTACTCTGATTCAATTGGATTACATAAAATCCATTAGCGATTTCACTAACATCCAATGTCAGTTTTTTGTTAATACACTGACTGTCTATTGACCATAAGGATTTTCCGTTTATGTCACTAATTACTATGTCATACACTCCATTTTCAGCTAAACCAATATTTATTTTATCTACCGCTGGATTGGGGTAAATTTCAAATGAATTGTTAAATCCTTCTTCTATTGACATTACATAATCATTGTTTCCATTAAAAGTTGGAAGAATATCCACAAATGGTCCTGTTCCATTTGGATACCGACCAAAAGAAATATCTGCATCCATTGAAGGATAATCCACCCAATTAATATAATTACTGGTTCCATCTGTTAGCATTAGCTCACCGCTACCCGATTCCAATTTAAAATTAGTATGCAATAATGATTCATTCGGTTCTTCATCTGCCCAGATAATCATATACTCTTTGGACTTAACAACCTTGTCTGGCATTGCCCATTTATCCAAAGTCCAATATTCATTTGTAAGATACAGTCCTTTTGTTGAAATATCATAAGGAGTTGGATTGTAGATCTCAATCCAATCGTTATAATCTTCATGCTCATCCATTACCGTATTTTCGTTTTCAGACATTAATTCGTTTATGACCAATTGATTTGGCGTAATGCTGGCACCTTCAATTGAATAATATTCATAAGCTGCTCTTTTAGGAGAAAAAACTCCCGCTGAATCATTTTCAGCATAAATATAATATTGAACATTATTTCCTATTCCTGTAAGCATTATCCCATACAAACTATCGCCAGCAGCACCATCATTTTGAGTTCCATCATCTAACATGTATACCTTTTCAAATACTGCATTTGTACCATAACGATAAGCTAAGATTACGGTATCAGCACTATCAACTTGTGCTGTTATATACATATCATCACCAAGAGTAATTGCTGTTAAACTGGTATTGACTGTATTTATTACTGGTTCATAATTCATACCCGGATAAGAGCTTAAATAAGTAGAACGAGCATCCATTAACTCAGTAATACCGGGATAGTCAACAAAATCTGAAACAGTAGTACTTAAGTTATTCTGAAAATCATTGTATGAATAAAATTTATTCGTATCGGCTGCTACATCTCCATCTAATAAAGTTTGCATTGCTTGTGCTCTTGAAGCGTAATCTCCATTGTTAAAATTTTCTGCCATTATGGTTCTTATATGCGCTAAATATTGTTTCCTGTATCTATCATTTGCAAATAAATTCCTCATCAAAGGACGAGGATAAACAGATATATTATTATGATGCAGCAATGGATCCATTTCCATTGCTTCTTGAATAGTAAAACCATTATAATGAATGGAGGCATCTGCTAATCTATAACTAGCAAAAGACATATTTAAATCCCAAAGAATGGGATTGAATTGACCATT
>JAQWQH010000139.1 GCA_029244805.1 Flavobacteriales bacterium | reverse complement strand
GTCTTTTCTAAGAAGCGCGTATCTCCAGCGTCAACTATTTCTACTTTACGCATCATTTGACGAACAATTACCTCAAAGTGTTTATCGTTAATTTTCACACCTTGCAAACGGTAAACTTCTTGGATTTCGTTTACAATGTATTCTTGAACCGCTGTAGGGCCTTTAATAGATAAAATATCTGCAGGAGTTGTAGCTCCGTCAGATAACAATGATCCAGCCTTAACGTAATCGTTCTCTTGCACTAAAATATGACGAGAAAGAGGAACCAAGTATTTAGTTATTTCTCCCGATTTAGCTTCAATAATAACCTCTCTGTTACCTCTTTTGATTTTTCCATAAGAAACAACACCATCAATTTGTGCAACAACTGCAGGATTAGAAGGGTTACGCGCTTCAAACATCTCAGTTACACGAGGCAGACCACCAGTAATATCTCCTGATTTACCAGCTTTACGAGGTATCTTTACAAGAATATCTCCAGCTACCAATTTTTGGCCTTCTTTCACAATAATATGCGCATCTACAGGTAAGTTGAAGTATTTCAACTCTTCATCTTTCTTATCAACTATTGAAAGTGTAGGGATTTTCTTCTTATCACGATTTTCTTTTACAACCATTTCAGAGAATCCTGTTTGCTCATCAACTTCAGATCGGAAAGTAATTCCCTCTTCTAAGTTTACGAACTTAACTTCTCCTTCAACATCAGAAATAATAACAGCATTGTAAGGATCCCACTTACAAATCAAATCTCCTTTTTTGATTGTTTTCTTTCCTTTGATAAAGTAATGTGATCCGTAAGGAATGTTATAAGTTGATAAGATAACTCCTGTTTCTTTATCGATAATTCTTAATTCGGAACCACGACCAATCACAACTTCAACTTCATTGCCTTCAGCATCCGTTTTAGTAACCGTTCGCATTTCATCAATTTCCAATTTACCTGAGAATTTTGCTCTCATTTCTGATTCATCCGCAATGTTAGAAGCTGTACCCCCAACGTGGAATGTTCTTAATGTCAATTGCGTTCCAGGCTCACCAATGGATTGCGCAGCAATTACACCAACTGCTTCACCGATTTCAGCTCTCTTACCAGAGGAAAGACTTCTACCGTAGCATTTAGCACAAACACCTCTCTTTTGTTCACAAGTAAGAACTGAGCGAATTTCGACTTCTTCAATTCCAGCCGCTTCAATTTGGCGCCCTTTACTTTCGTTAATCTCTTCACCTTCCTTAACAATAATATCACCAGTTTCGGGGTGCATAACGTCATTAAGACTTGTTCTTCCCAGTATTCTATCAAATAAAGATTCTACTATATCATCATCCTTTTTTAAAGGTTTTACGACGAGCCCCCTTAAGGTTCCACAATCTTCAACATTTACAACCACGTCTTGTGCAACATCCACTAATCTTCTTGTAAGATAACCAGCATCGGCCGTTTTAAGTGCCGTATCCGCTAAACCTTTACGAGCACCGTGGGTAGATATAAAGTAATCCATAATCGTCAAACCTTCTAGAAAGTTTGTCAAAATTGGATTTTCAATAATATCTTGACCCCCTGAAGCTGCAGATTTTTGTGGTTTCGCCATTAACCCCCTCATTCCTGAAAGCTGACGAATTTGTTCTTTAGAACCCCTTGCTCCAGAATCCATCATCATATAAACAGAATTGAATCCTTGTTGGTCATTTTTCAAACGCTCCATTAACTCAAAAGTTAATCGCGAGTTAGTATGCGTCCAGATATCAATAATTTGATTATAACGTTCATTGTTCGTTATAAGACCCATATTATAATTCGATTTCACCTCATCAACTTGACCATGCGCTTTATTGACCAATTCCTCTTTAGCAGGAGGAACCTCAACATCTGCAAGGTTAAACGACAGCCCTCCTCTAAAGGCGGACATGTAACCTAAATCTTTAATCGCATCAAGGAAATTTGCTGTAACAGTAACATTTGTGATTTTAAGAATATCACTAATAATATCTCTTAACGCCTTTTTGGTTAAAACTTCATTTATGTAACCAGCTTCTTTAGGAACTAACTCATTAAATAAAATTCTACCAGTAGTTGTTTCAATAATATGATTAACCGGCTTCCCATCAACAACATCATGAACTTTAACCTTAATTAAAGCATGCATATCAACTACCTTTTCGTTGTAAGCAATTTTCACTTCCTCAGAAGAATAGAAAGTCATTCCTTCTCCTTTTACAGGCAACTCTTTCGTTGATTTTCTAATTTTAGATATGTAATACAGACCTAAAACCATATCCTGAGAAGGAACAGCAATTGGAGCGCCATTTGCAGGATTCAAAATATTATGAGAAGCTAACATTAACAATTGAGCTTCCAGAACCGCTGCATTACCTAATGGCAAATGAACTGCCATTTGATCACCATCAAAATCGGCGTTAAACGCTGTACAAACTAATGGATGTAATTGTATCGCTTTTCCTTCAATCATTTTTGGTTGAAAAGCCTGAATACCTAAACGGTGCAAAGTAGGTGCACGATTCAATAATACGGGGTGGCCTTTCAATATATTTTCAAGGATATCCCATACCACAGGCTCTTTTTTATCAACTATTTTTTTGGCAGATTTAACCGTCTTTACAATTCCTCGTTCAATCATCTTTCTGATGATAAAAGGCTTATAAAGCTCTGCTGCCATATTTTTAGGCAATCCGCATTCATGTAATTTTAATGTTGGCCCTACAACAATTACCGAACGTGCAGAATAATCAACCCGCTTTCCTAATAAGTTTTGACGGAAACGACCTTGCTTACCTTTTAAACTGTCAGACAATGACTTTAATGGTCTATTCTTATCTGTTTTTACAGCACTAGATTTTCTAGAATTATCAAATAATGAATCAACCGACTCTTGAAGCATACGTTTCTCATTTCTAAGAATTACTTCTGGAGCTTTAATCTCGATTAGTCTTTTTAAACGATTATTTCGAATAATAACCCTTCTGTATAAATCATTCAAATCTGAAGTTGCGAATCTACCTCCATCTAAAGGAACTAATGGTCTTAAATCTGGTGGTATAACAGGTACTGTTTTCACAATCATCCATTCTGGACGGTTTTCAATACGTGTATTTGCATCTCTTAGAGCTTCAATAACTTGAAGTCTTTTTAAAGCTTCATTTTTTCTTTGTTGCGAAGTCTCATTAGCTGCTTTATGACGCAGCTCATAAGATAAAGCATCCAAATTAGTCATTTGAGGCTTTTCCTTATTTGGCTTACTCAAGTGTTCCAGCATTGCTTCAAGAGCCTCAGATCCCATCTTAGCAACAAATTTATTTTCATCGTCATCATCTAAGTATGAATTCTCTTTTGGCAGCGCTTCTGCAATATCAAGATACTCTTCTTCAGTTAAAAAATCATTTTTAACTAACTCTTCTCCTTCAGCATTTAATTGACCAGCTGGATTTATTACAACGTATCTCTCGTAATAAATAATTTGATCCAATTTTTTTGTTGGTAGACCTAATAAATAACCGATTTTGTTCGGTAATGAACGGAAGTACCAAATGTGAGCAACAGGAACCACTAAGGCAATGTGCCCCATTCTTTCTCTTCGTACCTTTTTCTCGGTAACCTCTACACCACACCTGTCACAAACAATTCCTTTGTAACGAATACGCTTGTATTTTCCACAGTGACATTCATAATCCTTTACAGGACCAAATATTCTTTCACAAAACAGACCATCACGTTCCGGTTTATACGTTCTATAATTAATAGTTTCAGGTTTTAGCACTTCACCATGTGATTTTCCTAAAATTTCTTCAGGAGAAGACAAGCTGATTGTTATTTTACTGAAGTTACTATTAGCAACTTTTGATTCTTTTCTAAAAGCCATAAGTTATTTTATTTGTTATTATCTCCACCCTATTGAAATCAATAGGGTGGAAATAAACTAATCTAATGTAATTTTTAATCCTAAACCTGCTAATTCATTCAACAATACATTAAATGACTCAGGTATTCCTGGTGTTGGCATGTTTTTACCTTTCACGATTGATTCGTAAGCTTTTGCTCTACCAACAACATCATCCGACTTTACAGTAAGAATCTCTTGTAAGATATTTGCTGCTCCAAATGCCTCCAAAGCCCAAACTTCCATTTCACCAAAACGTTGACCACCAAATTGAGCTTTTCCACCCAACGGCTGTTGCGTAATTAATGAGTATGGTCCGATTGAACGCGCATGCATCTTATCATCTACCATGTGGCTCAGCTTAATCATATAAATGATTCCCACTGTAGCTGGTTGATCAAACCTGTCTCCGGTTCCACCATCGTAAAGGTAAGTTTTACCGTGTCTTGGCACCCCTGCATCATCAGTAAATTCATGAATTTCGTCTAGGCTAGCACCATCAAAAATTGGTGTAGCAAACTTTTTGTCTAATTTCTCACCTGCCCAACCAAGAACAGTTTCATAAATTTGACCTAAGTTCATACGAGAAGGCACCCCAAGTGGGTTAAGAACAATATCTACCGGTGTTCCGTCTTCTAGGAAAGGCATATCTTCTGCTCGCACAATTCGGGCAACAATACCTTTGTTTCCGTGACGACCTGCCATTTTATCTCCAACTTTCAGCTTACGCTTTTTAGCCAAGTAAACTTTTGCTAACTGAATAATTCCATTTGGTAATTCATCACCAACAGAAACTTGAAATTTCTTACGTTTAAAATGGCCCAAGATATCAGTTGCCTTTAAATTGTAGTTATGCAGTGTTTCCTCAACTAAGGCGTCAATTGCTTCGTCACCTGTCCAATTTTTCGGATTAATGTGAATAAATTCAACTCCTTTAAGGTTCTTTTCAGAAAACTTAAC
>JAQWQH010000116.1 GCA_029244805.1 Flavobacteriales bacterium | reverse complement strand
TCTATAGAATACAGATAAGGTGCTGTTCCTGTTCCAGCATCTGCTGCAACGGTAACTTCGCCTGTAGAATTTCCATTACAATCTACATTGGTTTGCGCAGTAATAGCGCCTGTAAGATCGGTAGGTTCTGTAATGGTAACTGGAACATCCTCGGTACAGCCATTATCATCAACAATGGTAACTGTATAAGTACCTTCTGCAAGACCAGAGAACGTTCCAGATATTTGCGTTGCCCCGCCATCTATAGAATACAGATAAGGTGCTGTTCCTGTCCCAACATCTGCTGCAACGGTAACTTCGCCCGTAGCATTTCCATTACAATCCACATCAGTTTGCGCGGTAATAGCGCCTGTAAGATCGGTAGGCTCTGTAATGGTAACATCTAAGTTCTCGGTACAACCATTATCATCAGTTACTAATAGTTGATAAACACCTCCATCAAGGGTGTTTTGATCTTGAGAGGTAGGTACGAGCCCTCCTCCTGGTGTGACAATTGTCCAAGAGGGAGTCAGGGGAGCAGTTCCGCCAGAGAGAGTTGCAACAACACTTCCATTACCATTGCCATTGCAATCTACATTAGTAACAACAGTAGATATATTAATTGGCGGAGGAGCAGAAACTTGCGGAATTTGAAGATTTTGAACACACCCATTAGCGTCCGTAACTGTTACATAGTAGTCAGTAGAATGACACAAAGAGTTAATTGTTAAACCTGTCTCTCCCGTAGAAGAACCTGCACCAATTGTACCTTGAAACCATTCAACAGAAAAATAAGGTAAAGTACCTCCGGAAACAGATACCGATGCCGTTCCATCACAGATATAGGAGCAAGATGCATCTGAACTATTATCAAAAGAAATAACTATAGGTGTTGGACTATTCACAACAACGACAGTGTCATCACTACATGAATTAACATCATCAACAGTGACAGTATATGATCCCGCACATAACCCATTGGCTATAGATGATGTACTTACAACACTTGAATTTGCGTTATTAACCCAAGAAAATTGATAAGGAGCTCCGTTTCCTCCAGAAGGGAAAGACTCCACTATACCATCGCAATCTCCAAAACAACTAGCATCAGTAACAGTTACATTAGGAAAAATATGGGTAGGAGTATTAATGGTAAAGGTAGTATCAAAAGAACAACCATTGGCATCAGTAACATTCAATGTGTTAAGACCAACACATAAATTATTGGCAGAAAATCCAGTTTCTCCACTTCCCCATAAATAATCAACAGGTGAAGTTCCACCAATAACAATTGCAGTACCAGTACCATCGCAATTCGTATTACAGGAAGGGTCAGTAAGAGTAAATGAAAAAACAATTTGTGGTGCAGGTTCATTTACAATTACATCCTCATTACAAATTTCTCCAGAAATAAGATCCTGGACGATTACAGTGTATGTCCCTGCATCTACACCATTGTAGCAATTTGCCGCTGGTCCACTTGGTCCTCCTACCCAAATAATATTGTAGGAGCCAGATCCAGAAATGATATTTACACAAATTGTTCCGTCAGAAAGATCTGCACAACTTACATCCTGTCCATTATAATTTGAAGTTACAACAGCATCTATTGTAAGGGAGCCACACGGAGTTTGAGCGGAATAACTTAAAGGGAATAAGCAAAAACCCAAAAGCAAAGCTCTCAGACTAAGGGCTGTAAAAAACAAGTGCTTTTTTATCTGATTCTGAAGGAAGGTTTTCATAAAGCGTTACTCTTACGAAGAAATAGAAATTAAGTTATAAATTTTAATTAATGTTATAACTAATACATTCATTATTTAATGTGTTTAAGTTATAGTTTTGTCATTTTTTTCACATCAGAAGCCTTAATTAAAAGATGAATGTATAATAAATTGACGCTTTCACCCCTATTTAAGTTGCCTAGATACTAAGACTCATTCGTTGAAAACCTCTTAACAAATGACGAATAGCACAAAACATAAAACCAACGAAAATTATAAATTAGCTATTTATGCTCCAATAATATCTGAACATCCTCAATTAATTGGCTCACCTCTATTGAGTCCGTTCCATCATAAAAGCCACGAATTCTTTTTCTTTTATCAATCAATACAATATTTTCCGTGTGGATGAAATCTCCTTCTCCTCCCTGGTCGAAGTTAGGGTCATGTTCACTGGGAGCAACCAAATAACTTTTTCTTGCTAAATTATATAAGTGATATTTATCACCCGTTAGGAATTGCCATCTTTTGGAGTCGGCTTCATATCTGTTTCCATAGTCTTTTAAAGCTTCCACAGTATCAATTTCGGGCCAAACTGTATGAGACAATATTATGACACCATTATTATATAAATATTTGTCATGAACTCGACTTAATTGATTATTCATTAATGGACAAATAGTTGGGCACGTAGCAAAAAAGAAATTAGCTACAACTACTTTATCTTTGATAATTTCCTGTGAAACATTTTCACCATTCTGATTGATTAATTGAAAATCTAAAATGGTATGATTAACCCCTTTATTATGTAAGGAAGAATCAACTAAAACATAATTTACATCTGTTGGGTTTAATATTGGTAATTTCCTTTCATATTTTTCCTCATACAATATGAATGTGGCTATTGTAATTATAATAACCGCAACCAATATTAAAGACAGAATAGTTCTCTTCATTTATTATTTTTTGCAAAGATAAAGCCTATCAATTATATACTGTCCACTATTGAGACAAAAATCTTTTTGAGTTTAACTCAAAACACGAATTATCGGGGCTTTCCTGAAGAGTCTATTTTACAGAAGAAAAAGTTTTTGAACAGTAATATTACCAATTTACAACTATTTTGCCCGTAGAGTTCCGTCCCTCTAAGAATGCATGCGCCTCTCCTATTTGATTTATTGGAAACTCACCACCAACTTCGGGCTTTAATTTTCCTGATTCTGCCAACTTTACAACTTCTTCCAAACATCTTTTCAAAACCATTTTTTTGTGGTCTGCAATTTCTAACATGTTAATACCTATAATACCTTGGGATTTACTTAACAAAGAAATTGGGGTATAAAACCCAAACTTTCTAACTAGATTTAACTTAGAGAAAATATTGCCTCTTGAATCAGCTAATTCCGCTGCTCCATAAATTACTTGCTTCCCTCCTTTACCCAATAATTGAGTGTCTTTTTTAAAGGTTGATCCTCCTACAGAATTAAAAGCAACATCTATTTTTTGACCTTTTGAATGTTTAAAAACTTGAGCAACATAATCTTTTTGCACATAATTAATAGGATAGTCAACACCTTGGCTCTTAAGGTAATCCATTTTTACATCAGTGCTTGTAAGCCCATAAACTTCACAGCCCTTAAGTTTTGCCAATTGCGTTATTGCAGTTCCTACGCCACCTGCTGCTGCGTGAATTAAAACTCTATCGCCTGCAAATAAACTGATGCATTCATGAGCGGCATAGTACGCTGTGCAGTATTGGGTTGCCAAAGCAGTTGCTGCAGCAGCATTCATTTGATCAGAAATAACTGTACATGCGCGAAAGTCAGTTTTAGCAAATTCTGCATACCCTCCAAAGCGGGTCATAGCCACAACCCGTTTGCCAATAAGGCTCATTCCTTCCGAACAATTTGATTCAACCACTTCACCAACAACATCATAGCCCAAAATAGCTGGGATCGGCGGTGCAGCAGCATACATGCCTTTTCTTGCCATTACATCTGCAAAATTCAACCCAAATGCTTCTACCTTGATTAAAACATCTAAGGCATCTAATTTTGGTTTTTCAATTTCTCTTATTTCGAATGCCTGGTTTGCATTTCCATTTCGTATTAAAGCTGCTACTTTCATAATATTAAAATAAGCCTTGTTCCTTTTGAGATGCTTCATAACCTTCATCAGGAGTCAAGTTTGGTTGATCTGCAGCATCGACCGCTAATTGATCGCAAACTTCATTGTATTTATTACCGGCATGTCCCTTCACCCAAACGAACGATACCTTATGTTTATCGTAAATTCTTAAAAAACGCTTCCATAAATCAACATTCTTTTTCCCTTTAAACCCTTTTTTTACCCAGCCTCTTAACCATCCTTTTTCCACGGAATCAACAACGTATTTGGAATCCGAATAAATCGTAACATCCATTCCAGGCTTTTTCAGGAGTTCCAGCCCTATTATAACAGCCAATAACTCCATACGGTTATTTGTTGTCAATCTAAATCCTTCACTTACCTCTTTGTAGTGTTTTCCTGCAATCATTACCGTTCCAAAACCTCCATTTCCAGGATTTCCTTTAGCTGAACCGTCTGTGTAAATAGTAATCTTCATCTTTGCAAATGTATTCTTTTTTAAAGTTTGTATAGCGCTTAGTAAATATATAAAGTTCTTACATTTGAGAAAACAAATTTCTTGCACTATGTTACATAATATTGACTTTTCAAAAGTTTTATTTTTGGATATTGAAACGGTTCCAGAATACTATGATTTTGACGAGCTTTCAGAACGAGGAAAGGAACTTTGGACAAAAAAAACACGTTTTCTGCAAGAACGAGAAGATAAAACTCCCGACGAAATTTATGAGAAAGCAGGGATTTATTCCGAATTCGCAAAAGTAGCTTGCATTAGTGTTGGAATGCTGATTCAAAAAGATGGTGAAACACAAATTAGACTAAAATCCTTTGCCGGAGAAGATGAAAAAACCTTATTACAGGAATTCAACAACTTATTGAACACACATTATAATCATGACTCTTATTCATTGTGCGCCCATAATGGAAAAGAATTTGACTTTCCATTTTTAGGCAGAAGAATGCTGATTAAAGGATTAAAGCTTCCTAAGCTACTAAATATTGCAGGGAAAAAACCTTGGGAAATCAACCATCTAGACACAATGGAATTGTGGAAATTTGGAGATTACAAACACTATACCTCTCTAGAGCTTTTAACGTATATTTTCAACATCCCAACTCCAAAAGACGATATTGACGGAAGCCAAGTTGCTAGTGTTTTTTATAAAGAAAAAGACATCGACCGGATAATTACCTATTGCGAAAAAGATGTCATCGCGACTATTCAGTTAATTCAAAAATACAGAGGTGAAGAATTGATTCACGATGACTTTATTATTAGCACCTAAAACCAAAAAATACTACTCCGCCAGCTCCAAGTCTATTTGCTTTTTAAACATATCAGTATTCTTCACAACCACTTGAATTGCTTGGCCCAAATAAAAAGACTCTTTAGTTTGGTATGATTCCAATCGCTTGGTTTTGTCATTCAATGAAAAAATTCCGTCCAACGAAGAAACATGTATTAAGCCTTCGCATTTTGTTTCGTTTAATTCTACAAACAATCCAAAATCAGTAACTCCCGTAATCTTCCCTTCAAATGTTTGACCAATTTTATCGCTCATAAATTTGACTTGCATATACTTCGTTGATGCTCTCTCAGCACTCGAAGCTTCCTTTTCTGTTGCTGAAATGTGCTTACACTGTGCCTCTAGCTCTTTACTGCCATTATAAGTTCTGTTATTTAGTTTTTCAAATAAAACTCTATGAACCAATAAATCCGCATACCTTCTAATTGGAGAGGTAAAGTGCGAATAATAATCAAATGCCAATCCATAATGACCAATATTATCAGTTTCGTAGATTGCTTTCGACATGGAACGAATAACCATTGGACCAATTATATGTAATTCATCTTTTGCTTTAGCTTCTTCCATTACTTTGTTTAAAGCAAATGAAATTGGCTTGCCTTTTGCATGTTGGATTTTATATCCAAATTGATCCAAGAAGATTTTTAAATCTGCTATTTTCTCTTCATTTGGTTGGTCGTGCGTTCTGTACAAGAAAGGTATTACCAATTTATTTGGCTCAGGCTTACCGATAAAAGCTGCAACTCTTCTATTCGCCAAAAGCATGAACTCCTCAATTAATTTATTAGCCTCTTTGGACACCTTTAAAACAATTCCCAGTGGGTTACTTTGTTCATCTAATTTAAATCGAACCTCTTGACTTTCTATTTCCAGAGCTCCGGTATTCATTCGCTTATTTCGAAGAACTTTTGCATATTTATCCATCGTAAGAATAACATCTCCAAAATGATCATCTTTAACTTTTCCCTCAATAATCGCTTGTGCATCTTCGTAGGCAAATCGCTTGTCTGAATAAATTATTGTTTTTCCAAACCATTCGTTTACTACTTTCGCTTCCTTGTTTAATTCGAATACTGCAGAAAATGTCAATTTGGTTTCTTCTGGACGAAGAGAGCATAATTTATTTGATAATATTTCTGGAAGCATTGGTATCACTCTGTCAACTAAATAAACTGAATTCCCTCTGCTATATGCTTCTAGGTCCAGCTGGGTATTTGGTTGAACATAATGGGAAACATCTGCAATATGAATTCCGACTTCAATATTGCCATTTTTCAATTCTTTATAGGAAAGAGCATCATCAAAATCTTTTGCATCATGCGGGTCAATGGTAAAGGTCAAAACATCCCTAAAATCTCTTCTGTGTTTTGCCTCTATTTTATAATCTGCTTCTTTTATTCTCTCTGATTCTAACGTGACATCATTTGGAAATTTATTTGGAAAACCAAATTCAGCTAATATGGAATGCATTTCCACATCGATGTTTCCTGGTGCTCCAAGCCTTTCGATAACTGCTCCAAATGGACTCTTTACTCGCTGCGGCCAGGTTAGAAATTTCACAATCACTTTCTCTCCATTTTTTGCTCCTTTTAAATGACCTCTTTCAATAAAAAAATCGACTGGCATTTTACTATCGTCCGGACGAACAAAGACAGCACTAGAACTTACTTCTATTGTTCCCACAAACTCATGTTTCGCGCGCTCAACAATACTGACTACTTCTCCTTCTAATTTGCCGCCATGCGTTTTTAATTGAACAGTTACAATATCATTATTAAAAGCCTGTCCTGTGTTTCTTTGGTGAATAAAAACATCTTCCTCTAATTGGTCGGTAATAACATAAGCCGCGCCTCTTTGGGTAAAGCTAATTTGCCCCTCTATACTGGACGAGCTGGCAGATGATTTTATTCCTTTAAACTGTCCTCTTCCTTTCGCTTCTATCATTTCATCGAACTCTAAGTCATAGAGAATCTCGTTTATCAATTTTCTTTGTGATAAGTCTTTTATATTGAGTTTTGCTGAAATTTGCTTGTAGTTATACAACTTAGAAGGGTTCTCACTAAATAGATTTAGTATCTTTTTAGTTAAATCTTTTTTGAATCTAAATCCTGATTTGTTCTTTTTTTTTGGCATTTGAATGTTGCGTCTATTAATTAAGACTGTTTATTTATGAAGCAATTACGACAATAATTGG
>JAQWQH010000115.1 GCA_029244805.1 Flavobacteriales bacterium | reverse complement strand
AAGTATTTAAATGATACACCACACAGGAAAATTATTTTCATAGGGTTTAATGCACTTTCAAAAAGTGAAGAAACCATATTTGCATGGCTTAAAAACCTTGGTAAAGCAGACGTGTTTTGGGACATGGATCAATATTACATGAATGACAACATGCAGGAAGCTGGGAATTTTATCCGTCAGTATAAAAAATGGAATGAAGAGAATTTCCAAAAAATTCAGACTAATATAATCAAGGATAAAACCGTAAAAATTTATCCAGCCAATACAAATTTGAATCAAGTTAATATTGCAGCTCAAATACTCAGCAGTAACTCTGAGTTTGGAGACACAAAAAGTGCGGTAATCTTATCAGATGAACAACTATTAAAACCTTTATTAAATGCTATTCCTATTGGAATAGACAAAATGAATATCACTATGGGGTATTCATTTTCAAATACTTTAGCTCTGGAATTACTTGAAATTATTTTTACTATTCAAATCAACTCCAAACGATTTCAATCCAAGCAAAATATAAATACTATCTATTTTAAAGATCTTTTTACATTTTTAGAACATCTATTAGTTGTCAAATACTTTACGAAAAAAGGAATCGATACAAACACGGTAATTGATCATTTCACAAAGAATAACTTATCTTTTATTACAAAAAAAAACTTAGAAGAAGTATTCGGCACAAATACCGGTTTATTAGATGTTTTATTCTATCATTCTGCAATAAACATAGAAAATACGCTACTGCAATTAGCTAGCTTTTGTGATAAGTTACGTTTAACTTTAATTGATGAAGCAAATAAAACATTTGAAATTGAGGTGTTGTATAAAATCATCTTGAATCTTAAAAAAATTGAGACAATTAACAAAGAATACGCATACATTGAAGACATTGAAGGAGTTCGAAACCTATTCACTCTTATTAATAAGAGTGAAAAAATTTCATTTTACGGAGAACCATTAGAAGGTCTCCAAATAATGGGGTTATTAGAAAGTCGCGCAATAGACTTTGACAATATTATTCTTATTTCTTGTAATGAAAAATTTCTTCCTGGAATTCAAGTTTCCAATTCTTTTATTCCTCATGATTTAAAAATCTATCTAGGCTTGCCAACAAAACAAGATCGAGAAGCTATTTTTTCCTACTACTTTTATCGCCTGTTGCATCGTGTAAATAACATTCATTTTATCTATAACAATGGACTACCTAATGGACTTGACAGTAATGAAATTAGTCGCTACTTAATTCAAATAGAAAGTGAATTGCCACACAAAATTATCCGCAAGGAATATAATTTTAAATGGAATAATAAATCTGATTCTAATGTGATAAAAAAAGATAGTAGCACATTGAAAAAGATTGATTTACTCTTCGAAAAAGGTATATCTCCCTCAGCGTTAAACACATATTTATCTTGCCCACTTGACTTTTACTACAAGTACATTTTAAGAATCAATGAAAAGAAAGAGTTAGAAGAAACCATAGAAAATAGTACCCAAGGAACCATAATTCACAAAGTTTTGGAAGAATTATACACAGAACATTCTCCCATTATTATGGAATCATCTGTTGACGTAATGTTAAAAGCATATGAAGCATTAACAGAAAAGTTATATCGAAAGTATTTCCCGTCTCAAAGTTATCGTTTCGGAAAAAATCTCTTGTACTACAAGATGGCTTTAAAAGAATTAAAGCTTTTTTTAACTAATGAAAAAAAACAAATTCAAAAAAATGGACCAATTGAAATATTAGGCTTAGAACAAAACTTGATAACATCTATAGAAATTGAAACTGCACAAGGTAAAAAGACAATTGTTTTAAAAGGAAACGCTGATAGAATAGATGCTCAAAATGGTCAAATTAGAATTATTGATTATAAATCCGGTTTTGTAAAACCTGAGGATGTCAGAGTTTCATCCATAGAACAAGTATTCGAGAAACCGAAAGCCGCTCAATTATTGTTTTATGGATATCTATACAATAAAGAAAACCGGAATTCTAAAGCCATATCAGGAATAATTTCAATGAGAAACTTGAAACCACATCTCATACCTTTCTCTTTTAAATTAAAAAAAGGGCAAGAAAAAATTTCGGAAGAAGATCTCTACAAAAATTTCGAGGAAATTTTAATTTCTAAAATTCAAGAAATATATGATGTAAGTGCATTGTTTATGCATAACCCGAAAGCTAAATTCTGTATGTTATGCGAATAACTCTAATCTTTCACTAAATTGATACCTGTAAAACTAGCCGGAGTGATTAGCCTTAATTCCGCTTTTATCTCTTCACTTACATTTAAGCTTTCAATAAAGCTGGCTATTGAATTCGCATTAATACCTTCATTTGTTCTGGTCAGTTCTTTAAGTGCTTCGTATGGATTTGGATATGCTTCACGCCTAAGAACTGTTTGAATCGCCTCGGCTACAACAGCCCAATTCTTTTCAAGGTCGCCTGCAATTGCTTCTTCATTCAACAGTAATTTAGTTAGTCCCTTCTTTAAAGACGCTAAAGCAATCATTGTATGTGCTATTGGTACACCTACATTTCTTAAAACTGTGCTATCTGTCAAATCCCTTTGCAATCGTGAAATAGGTAACTTAGCAGATAGATGTTCGAAAAATGCATTCGCTATTCCTAAATTTCCTTCAGAATTTTCGAAATCAATTGGATTTACCTTATGCGGCATAGCAGATGAACCTATTTCTCCTGCTTTAATTTTTTGTTTAAAATATTCCATTGAAATGTATGTCCACATATCTCTATCTAAATCAACTAGAATAGTATTAATGCGCTTCATGGCATCAAAAAGTGCCGCTAAATTATCGTAATGCTCAATTTGAGTAGTTGTTTGAGACCTAGATATTTTCAACTTTTCACTCAAAAATTTATTTGAAAAACCTACCCAATCAATTGATGGATACGCAACAAAATGTGCATTAAAGTTACCCGTTGCACCACCAAATTTCGCAGAATACGGAATAGCCCTCATTTGTTCCAATTGAATTTTCAATCGTTCAACAAAAACATAAATTTCTTTACCTAGTCTTGTCGGAGAAGCTGGCTGACCATGTGTTTTAGCCAACATAGGAACATCCTTCCAATCTTTTGCTAAACCACTTAATTGCTCAACTATCTCATCAATCATTGGGTAATATACTTCAGTCAATGCATCTTTAATTGATCGCGGAACAGAAGTGTTGTTTATATCTTGAGATGTTAAACCAAAATGAATAAATTCTTTGCTACCTCCATCTATTCCAATCCCCTCTAATTTTTCTTTTATAAAATACTCTACGGCTTTCACATCGTGATTCGTTACTTTCTCGATCTCTTTTATTCGAAGAGCGTCTTCATCTGCAAAGTTTTCATACAAACCTCTTAAAGCAGGAAATAAACTAGCATCAACATCCGCTAATTGCGGCAGGGGTAGTTCGCATAATGAAATGAAATACTCTACCTCAACTAATATTCTATATTTGATTAATGCTGCTTCAGAAAAATAATCTCCTAATTGATCGGTTACTTTTCTGTATCTTCCATCAACAGGACTAATTGCGTTTAAAGTAGTAAGACTCATTTACTGTATTTTTAATTTATTGTAAAATAGGACAGCAAAAATAGGAAATACTACCTTTCTGACATAAAGATTTTGTATTTTCAACCGACTATTTATCAACCATAATTTTATTATGTATTGCTATTTATGAAAAAACCATAATCGTTGAACCAAAAAAACTGAAAAATGGGATTTATTCGAGATTTTAAATTAGGTGTCAACAGCTATATTAATGCCGTAATATTTATAAAAAAGCACAAGCTTTGGATCTATTTCTTGTTCCCTATGGTCATCTTTTTTGTAATTTATTACTCTGGATTTACTTTTCAAGAATTGAAAAGAGATTATACCGCCGGTGATGATGCAAGCATGATAAAAAAAGTATGGTATTTCTTTGTTTCTGGGTTTTTCCTTTTAATGTCATATGTTATTTTTAATTTCATGAGATACATTCTCATCATACTAATTTCACCTGTTCTTTCTGTTGTATCCGAAAAAGTTGAAAAAATAATAACGGGAAACAAATACAAATTCAATCTAAAACAACTTTTTAAAGACATCAAACGAACGATTAACCTTGCTATCCGAAATATTTTTTTTGAATTCGGTATTGTTTATGGAGTAGCCTTAGCTTTATACATTATATTTTGGATAGTGCCGTCACCCGAAGGAACTGCTAAATTTATCTCAGGTCAATTTGCTATGCTTGTAGCATTTTATTATTACGGATTTGGATTTATTGATTTTATGAATGAAAGAAGAAGACTGACGATTAAGCAAAGTGTTAAATTTGGCAAGAAACATAGAGGCTTTGCAATTGCCTTAGGATTAATTTTTACCGTGTTTTTTCATTATACAAACAAGTATTTTATCGAAATAAAAGAAGATGTTTCGAGCAACACATTTATGTTTATAATTATTATATCTTCTATTATAATGGCAGTTATTCCAATTGTAACAATGGTTGCCGCAACTCTAGGTGTGCACGAATTAGTTGACTTAAATAAAAGTGCTTTTGCCATTAAAAAGGAATATAAATCCAATGAAAACAAGGGTAATAATGAAAAGTAAAAGGAAATACTTAAATCTAAATTAACTATATTTGTTTTTGAGCAAAGAAAATATACAATCCAATTGAAATATATGAAACGTTTTTTGACAATCGTATTTGCATTATTCGTGACCGCCTCTTCACAGGCTGGTTTTATCTGTGATACAGACACCACTAAAAACATTATCGACAAAGCGAAAATTCAATACAAACTCTCTGAAGGAAAGCATAAATATTACGCACATAACTTTCGAGGTGCTCTTACCATCTATCGTGAAGTAATTTCTATAGATAAAAATAACGCTAAAGCGCAATACGGAATGGCTGAATGTCAATATTCACTAAAAAAATTCGAACTTGCCAAAACACACTTAGATATGGCGATTGAATTATATGGAGGAAACGACTCAATAAAACCTCTAGACAAAGATCTTGATTATTTGCGTGGTAACATCTTCTTTAGATTAGGAGAACTAGACAGCGCAATGATTAGCTATGAAGCGTTCAAGTTAGCTACTCCTAACACTAAAAAATTGGAAGATTATGATATTGAATTATTATTAAAACATTGTGATTACGCAAAAACTGCCAAGGCTTCTCCTGTTGATGCTCCTATTAAAAACATTGGAGCAAACATTAACTCTTCTGCTCCAGAGTTCGCTCCATGTATCTCTTTAGATGGAAAATCTATGGTATTTACTTCTCGTAGACCTGACACAAAAGGTGGAATGGTAGATGTTAATTACGACCATATGTATTATTCAGATATTTATATCTCTGAATGGAGTAAAGAAGATAGTGCTTGGGGCGAAGCACAAAACTTATCAGGAAAAGTAAATACAGAATACCATGATGGGGGATTAAGTTTTTCTCCTATTGGTGACTTAATTATATACAGAAATATTACAGATGGAATGTCTGGTGCTACACGCAGCGGTGATATCTACGTTTCCAAAAGAGGTAAATCAGGTAAATGGGGAGCGCCAAAAGAAATTCTTAACAAGTTCCCTAAGATTGCAAAAAAAATAAACTCAACTTATTTTGAAAGTTCTGCAAGTATGACAGCTGATGGGAAAAGAATATATTTTGTTTCTGAAAGGCCAGGGGGACAAGGTCAGGCTGATATATATTACGTGGAGCAAAAAAGAGGTAAATGGTCTGAACCTCTTAATTTAGGTCCATCTATAAATACAGTATCAGATGAAAAGTGTGTCTTTATACATCCAAATGGGGAGGTACTATTTTTTACTTCAAATGGATATGAAAAAAGTGTTGGTAGTTACGATGTCTACTACTCAGTTAAAAATGGTGATTCTTGGAGTGAGCCAAAAAACATGGGGTATCCAATTAATACAGTGAAAGAAGAAAAAACAGTTTCAGTTTCTGCAGATGGCAGAACCATGTATGTTGGTGCTTATTACGATATCGATTCTAAAGGAGATGCAGATATCTTCCAAATTGACATAACCAATTTGGGACTGAATATTTCGCCTTATGTTTCGCCTGTAGAGGAAGAAGAGAAAGATTAATTCCTTTTGTGTTTATTTTTTCCGGATCAAATAAAATATTTCAACTTTCCCAAGCATAAATCGTTAAGTAAACTTTCTGCTTTTGTTTCCTTTCTTAAAAAATTGACCAATCTTTCGAACTGGCTTCATTATGAGCGTTAATGGTCCTGGTTGCAAATCATTTATAACCCATGCTAGCTTATCCTCTTTATTAGCCTTGAGCCTATTCAATAACGTAACGTTACTTTGACCGCCAACTCTCATTTTAGTAATTACTTCTGGTAAATAAGCCACAGAGATATTATATTTATGAAGCATTCGTAACATCAACTCATAATCCGCTGCTGACTTTAATCGTAAATTATAAGTTCCGTATTGATCATAACATGATTTCCTTATAAAAAACGTTGGGTGTGGTGGCATCCAACCCTTTTTAAAGATTCCCTTTCTATATTTACCAGATTTCCAATAA
>JAQWQH010000100.1 GCA_029244805.1 Flavobacteriales bacterium | reverse complement strand
GTAGACGGATGGCTTCCGGGAACTCCCCCTACTTCAAATATTAAAGCAAATCTGCATATTGGTTTAAAATCTAAAGATGTTAACACAACCAATACATCTGCCTCATTATTAATTGGAGACTCGGATTCTGGAGTTCACATGTCTATGGACAACGATGAAATTTTAGTAAAAAATGGTGCTAACAATAATGCCGGAACTTTAAAATTACAAGAAGGCGGAGGAACTGTTCAGGTCGGAGACCCCGCTATTGCTCCATATACCGTAAGTGCAAATAGGTCAACTTTAAACGTAACAGGAGAAATACAACAACATGGTTTTGCGTTGGTGCCTAAAGGTGGTATTATCATGTGGAACGGATCTACTGCCCCTTCAGGATGGGCTTTATGTGAAGGTCAATTGATAACCAATCTGGATGGAACTACTAGCACTGCGCCCGACTTAAGAGAGCGCTTTATTGTTGGTGCAATGGGAGAAAATACAACTAATGCAGTTGCCGGAGCGGCATATCCGATTGGAGTAGGAGCAGATGAGGGTAGGAATAAAGTTACATTAACGGAATCGCAATGTGCTTTGCCGAACCACAATCACTCTATTGATCACGGACACGGTATTACCGACCCTGGTCACGAACACGATATAGATTTGGATGATAGCCTTGGTGGCGGCGGAATAGACGATTCTGGCAATGGAGATAGCGCAGGTAGTGATGATACAAGTAATGAAACTACTGGTATAACAGTAAACGACCATGATGGCAACTCTGGAGATAAGAATATTGCAACAGCGCCCTCCGATCATGAAAATAGGCCGCCTTATTACGCTCTGGCATTTATTATAAAACTATAAAACTATGAAAGTCATTATTTTAGCATTTTTCTCTCTTTTTGCCCTTTTAAATACAAAGGCCCAAGTAAGTATAGGAGATCAATTATCGCCTAATGGTTATGCAATATTAGATTTGACGAACGGCAATAGCTTAGGGTTGTTGCTACCCCATTCGGCAGGTAACCCAAATCTAAATCCGGCATTGTCTGCTGCTCCCGAAGGCTTGTTGATGTATTATAAAGAAAATTTCTTCTTGAAAGGCTCAGGCACAACATTTAACGCCATAACTCCCTGGGAAAGCATTTATACTGGAGCAACACCTAGTAATGTATACTTTAATCCTGCTGTATTTGAAGGAGTAGGCATTGGAGTAGACGGATGGCTTCCGGGAACTCCCCCTACTTCAAATATTAAAGCAAATCTGCATATTGGTTTAAAATCTAAAGATGTTAACACAACTAATACATCTGCCTCATTATTAATTGGAGACTCGGATTCTGGAGTTCACATGTCTATGGACAACGATGAAATTTTAGTGAAAAATAGTGCTAACAATAATACCGGAACGTTAAAATTACAAGAAGGTGGAGGAACTGTTCAGGTCGGAGAATCTCAATCAGTTCAATCAACGTTAAACGTTTTTGGTAAAGTACAAGAATCAGGTTATGCATTGGTTCCTCAAGGAGTAATTGTTATGTGGTCGGGAACTACATCGGATATCCCTGCAGGATGGGCTCTTTGCAATGGAAACTTTTACAATGAGACTGACTTTACTGATATTACGTCAAATCCAGCAGCTGATGCAGCGCACACGAAAAAAGCTCCGAACCTTGTAAACAGGTTTATAGTTGGAGCTAGTGGCACATATGCTGTCGAAGAGACAGGCGGCGGAACTGTTAATTTGACAACAGCTAATCTTCCTTCTCATACGCATGCTATAGACCATGACCATCCAAATGCTGTTACCGGAGATCATTCGCATCAATTTAAGGCCTATGATTGTGGTAGCGGAACAAATGCTCCAACATATGATAATGATAATATAAGTAGCTGCAGTATAACGCCAAGTACATTAAACTCAACTGTAAATGTTGACCTGCCCAATTTTACCGGAACTTCAGGCTCAACAGGAAGTGGAACAGCTGTTAATATTGTTCCTGCGTATTTTGCACTTTGTTACATTATGAAGCTTTAAATGAAATGGAGAAGTTGAGGGTGAACGTATAATTTTCAAATATTGAAAATATGATTAGAAAAATTACATATATAAAAATCACAGGGTTGTTTCTTTTGACCGTAATTTCCAATGTGTTAATTAGCCAAATTGAGACGAAACATGTTGGCAAAAACTTTACTCTCGAAACTAGTGGCAACATGGTTGTTTTGGGAAATTTTATTGATACGGTTGTAACTGGGGCGCCAAATTCAACACCAGTGAAAAACTTGGGGCTAATAAAGTTAAACGGAAGCTTGAAAAATTATGCAACAAATAACTTTTTTGGAACCAATCCAAACGCAGGTCTTCTTGAAATATTTGGATCAGCCCATTCTATTTTAGGAACGAATCAAATCAATTTATGCAATTTAGAAATTAATCTTGCAGGATTAAATTTGAGTGTATTAAAGAGAGTTCAGGTAAATGCTGATTTGCATATGACGGCTGGAAACATTTTTTTAAGTGGGGACACACTTGTTTTAAACTATTTGGATAGTGCTACGTCTTATTTAAAAGGTATTCAAAATGAAACAAATACAAATCGTATTTACGGTCCAGATTACCCAATAGTTGTTCAAAACGTTACTTGGAATAATGCAGCAACCTATTCTTTTGCACAACTAAAAGGAATAGGCATAGACTTTACTTCTTTAGATTATTTAGGAGCAAATTTTCCGAATATTTATCGGTACAATTTAGCTCAGCAATGTGGCCCAATGGCAGGCTCTGTTGAAAGAACATATAGATTTGATAATATTACTGATTCGATTACAGGAAAATTAGCGGATATAACCGCAAGGTTTCATAATCCCTTGGAGCGATTAATGTATACAGATGCTGATTCGATGCACATTTATGTTAGTTATGATGATTTGATTAAGTGGAGAGATATTGAAGGTGATGGAAGCAGTTTCGGAACAGTAGCTGGAGCAAATGACCTCCAACTTATTCCCGTGAATAACTTTTCTGCATATACAATTACGAAAGACTCATGCGACATTCTTCCAGATGTTTATGTTCATCAAATCTTAAATGGATCGGACACACTATTTGATGTTAGCCAGGCTTTGTTTTGTGATCCATCAAATCCTAATTCGACGCTATTGGCCGACGGTAGTATAGGCGATTATTATTGGATAACACCGAGTAATGATATAGTATCAGGAGTGCAATTGGCAGAATTCCAAGCGAATCAACTCGGTATTTATGGTTTAGTTTGTACCGATTTAAGAGGGTGCGATAAAAGAAAGAATTTTGAGTTAATTGCAGCTGCTCCAGCAGAACCTGCATTTACAGTTCCTGCGCAATCTTGTGATCAAGTTTCAGTTAGTTTCAGTCCGGATATACCTGTAGCCACCTCTTCTTATTTTTGGGATTTTGGAGACGGAAACACATTAACAACGACTCCATCTCCAAGCGCTGCAACAAATCACGTATATACTACTTATGGAAATTACAATGTTAGCTTAACTGTTACAACTGGCGACGGATGTATTAGTGCGGAATCTACAGACATTGTTGTTCACCCAATTCCAGTGGCAGATTTTCTTCCTGGAACAGCTTGTCATAATTCACCGGTAACTTTTACAAATCAAACCTCTGTATCGATCAGTAATCCGACTTCGTTGGACTGGGATTTTACCAGTGACGGAACAGTTGACTTAACAACGAACCAGTTTCCGTCGGGAGGAGATGCCCAATTCACATATCCTGCAGCCGGAACGTATAATGTTACGCTAACTGCAAACTCTATGGGCTGTGCTTCCTCTCCAATCACTTATTCTGTAACAGTTAATCCATTGCCTAATCCGGATTTCAGCACCTTGTCGGCGTGCGAAGGTCAAGCTGTTGATTTTGTTAATTCAACAGATACTGTTGGGTTTTCTCCAACAACTTTTCTTTGGAATTTTAATACTGCTCTAGGCTTGGGTTCGCCTACTTCAACCTTTGAAAACCCAAATTATACTTACCCTTCATCAGGAAACTACAGCGTTTCGCTGCAGGCGACTAATATGTTTGGATGTGTCAATACATACACTATTCCGGTAACCGTTGATGAGAATCCAATTTCTGTTTTTACCTTGAATGACACATGCGAAAATACGGAAGCTGTATTTGCGGATATGTCAACAGCAGGCAGTTCTACTATTTCAGATTGGAGTTGGGACTTTGGCGACGGAAATACATCAACAACCCAAAATGGGTCAAATATTTATTTGTCAAACGGAATTTATACAGCTACCCTTACGGTGACCACGCCTCAAAATTGTACCTCTACATCAACACAGTCAATTACAATATTTGACGGGCCATCGGTTGGCTTTTCGGTTTTGCCTAGCTGTCAGGATGTTCCTGTAAATATATGGAACACCACAACCAATGCTATTTCTTATGGTTGGAATATTCCCTCCTTGGCATACACTTCGGCAAACAATAATGAAATCCAAACATTTGGAACCGCGGGATATCATGATATATTGTTGACTGCTACTTCAGTAAATGGCTGTGAAAACACCCTGTTGGACTCTGTTCTGGTTAATAGTTTGCCGGTAGATAATTTTGGAGACACTACGAAAACATGTGGAACAAGTTTAATAATCGACGCGAACGAATCATCAAGTAATTCTGGTTCAAGTTTTTCCTGGAATACAGGGGCTGCATCATCTGATATAAATGTAACGATTACTGGCCTGTATGTTGCCAATATCACAACTTCTGATGGCTGTATGTTATCGGATAGTACATACGTTTTATTGAATGTTCCGGTTTCTCCTAATTTAGGAAATGACGGAGCCCAATGTGATAGTGCTTTGCTAGACGCGGGCTCTTATGGTTCAGGAACTTCTTATAGTTGGACTGAATCAACTCCTACAGTGGCATCTTCAGCACAAGAGATCTCGGTTTTTGTGGATGGTGAGTATATTGTTGAAGTCACAGATCAAAACGGATGCGTGGGTAAAGACACCATAAATGTAACGATTGTGCCCAGCACCCCCGTTAGTTTAGGAGTTCCTCTGCAAGATACGTGTGAAGGAGTGGTTTATGCGCTAGAGTCAAACATAATAGGTACAGCCTACTTATGGAACGATGGTTCAACAGACCCTACCTTAGACGTCACCTCGCCAGGATATTATTGGATTGAAGTTACTTCAGGTGGATGTAGCTCGCGTGATACAGTTGAGGTTGCTTTCGTTGCTGTTCCTACATTTTCTTTAGGGTCGTCAACTCAATCGTGCGATTCTCTTGTTTTAAATGCATTTGCCGGTTCTGGTGTAAGCTATGAGTGGTCTTCTCAAAACGGAAACGTAGGATTTTCAGATACTGTTTATACATCTGGCACCTATTGGGCAGAGGTAACGCTTAACTCAACAGGATGCGCTGTCAGAGATTCAATAGATGTAATTATACATGATTCTCCGGTACTGAACATGCCGCAGGATACGGCAATATGTAGCTACCAAACCTTAGTTATTGACCCAGGAAACCCAGGAGGGGTCAACTTTTTATGGAATACTGGAGCAACTACGCCAACCATAACCGTTGCATCTACAGGAAATTATGCTGTTACATTGGCCGATCAATCAACAGGCTGCTTAAGTAATGCCTCGGTGAATGTAAATTCCCTACCTTTATTTACCATCGATTTAGGAAATGATGTTTATTATTGTGAGGGTTCAACAGTTGAATTAAGCTCCGATAATACACCTCCAAATGCTACATACAGCTGGTATAACTCTTCGTCTAGTCTTGTTTCTACTGAAACATATTTCGTTCAAGACACAGGAACTTATTATTTGCAGATTGAAGATGAATATGGTTGTATTGCCATTGATTCAATTGATGTACTACCCTCTAGTTTAGAATTGTTTTCGGTGTTTTTATTTGACAGCGATATAGAAAATGGTGATACGGTTCAATTTGTTAATCTATCCTATCCGAAACCCTACACTTCAAGTTGGAATTTTGGAAATAATTCGCCTATTGATACGGCCTCTATGCCTTCACATCAATTTTATATCCCATTTGGAGTTGACTCTATAACCTATGAGGTTGCCTTGACAGTAAACAACGGAGTTTGTAACTCTACTAAAAAGAAAGACTTGACGGTAAGGGCTGCTGCTAAAGAATTGGAGAACCCTCCGTTTAATCCTGAACTTTACACTTCAATATTGGAGGCGTTAGTTTACCCAAATCCAAATAACGGTAACTTTACATTAAAGTTAAGACTTGAAAATACAAGCGCAATACAGGTAGATGTTTTCAATCTGATGGGGCAGCTTATTGAATCAGATAGTTTTGTAGCCAAAGAAGTAAACAAACAATACGAACTAAATAAAATATTGCCGGGAATGTATTTAGTAAGAGTGAAGGCAGGAAGAGATCAAAAGACAGTTAAGTTTATAAAAATTTACAAATAGAAAATGAATAGTATCAATAAAGTTATAGTTGTATTTTTGGCTAGCCTAATTTTAGGTAAAGGCCAATCCCAGTCATGTTATCCGGGCTTTGATTATCGCCAAGCCATTGAGATCACCTCTGACGCATTGAACAATGCTTATACCGAGTTTCAGGTTGCGGTAGATGTTCCAACAGCTGCTTTGGTAACAGCAGGAAAAGCAAAATATAATGGCGACGATTTTAGGTTTAAAGATGCTTCAGGAAATAATTTATCCTATTGGTTTGATCCCTTAGACTATGATCAGTTAAGTACCCGTTTTTGGGTAAAAGTGCCTACGCTACCTGTAGGATCAACAACCATATACATGTATTATGGTAATCCGAGTGCCGCAGGAGTTGCAAATGGCGAAGCAACATTTAATTTATTTGAC
>JAQWQH010000097.1 GCA_029244805.1 Flavobacteriales bacterium | reverse complement strand
GATAAAATCATATACTAATTTCTGACCTGATTTTTTTGCTATATCAATAAAACCTAAGCCTCCACCTCCTTTAGAACTCATCTCGCCATTATTGAGCGTAGACTTATAATATGCTTTCAATTCATCTCTTTCCAAAGAATTTATATGATCTATTCTTCCTCTTAACTTCTCTATGTTGTCATTACCTATAAAATTACCCGTAATAATATTGTAATACCCTGCATGACGGCTAATCATAAAAATTGCAGATTTCTTTTTTGAAATTTCTTCTTTGGTTCCTTTGACTTCAAAATCATCAATATGATGATATAAGTTTTGAAGACATTCCACCAAAACATTAAAGACCTTCTTTTTTGTTTTTGGTTCTTCATTCAAATCTTCCATCTTCTCCTCCATTATTTGGAGAACGGAGGTCAAAAGTTCAGAAGTGATAGCTCCCTTGAACGACAATAAAATATCATTCCTTTCCATATTATTATATAAATCAAAAACGTCTATCATTCTGATTACTCAAACAATTTTGAACAAATATAACAATTTGTTCTATTTCGCCAATACATTTAGAAAATCTCTTAAAATAATTAAACACAGAAAATTAAGTCACTCTGGCACCCATTAAAACCATCATCTACATTTTTCATTTTAAGGCATTCAATAAATTGAAAATCAAAATTTCAACTTATTGTTCTTAAAGAGATATATTTGCCTTTTAAAATTTGTGCGATGGAATGGTTTGAAACCTGGTTTGATTCAGAATACTATCATAAGCTTTATAAAAATAGAGATGATGAAGAAGCAGAACAATTCATAAATAATTTAATTACAAATCTTCAACTGAATTCGAACTCAAATATTTTAGATTTGGCATGTGGAAAAGGAAGGCATTCAATTTTTTTAAATAATTTAGGTTTTAAGACTGTGGGGGTTGACTTATCTCCAAAAAGTATTGCTTTTGCAAGAAAATTCAATAATCCCAACCTTCACTTTGAGGTAAGAGACATGCGAAAATCATTTTGCGAAGGTCAATTTGATGCCATTTTCAATTTATTTACGAGCTTCGGATATTTCGAATCTAAAACTGAAAACATAGAAGTTCTAATCGCAATTGAGAACATGTTAAAAAAAAACGGAGTGTTTGTTATCGACTTTATGAATGCAAATAAAGTTATTGGTAATCTTGTTGAAGAAGAAATAAAATTTATCGATCAGATCAATTTCCGACTAAAACGCACGTATATAAACGGAAACATTTTGAAAACTATTGATTTTACCGACAACCAAAAAGATTTTCATTTTACAGAAAAAGTACAAGCGTTATTTTTGGAAGACTTTCAATATTTAATTTCGCAAACAAATTTGAAAATAGATTCTATCTTTGGCGATTATAATTTAAATCCTTTTGACAGAATGCTTTCGGATAGATTGATAATTGTAGGGAGAAAAGGATGAATACTTGGTTAGTAATAAGCGTTTTATTTGGAAGTGTTTTTATAACTGGAATAATGACGCTGTTATTTGAGAGTTTCTTTTCCAAAATAAAACAATACATAACAACTATAGGTGTTTCTTTTGTTTTAAGTCTTATTTGCATTCATATTTTACCCGAATTATTTGTTAACAACACTCCCAACTTAGGTATATATTTATTGGTTGGATTTTTAGTTCAAATTATATTAGAATTATTCTCTAGGGGGGTTGAGCATGGTCATGTGCACGGGCATGAGCCACAGTATAGCCATAACCATAAAGAAGGAGCAGAGATCACAAACAAGGTTATTTACACCCTTTTTTTTGGGCTATGTGTACATGCATTTATCGAAGGAATACCTTTATTCATTATTGAGGATGCTCAGCACCATGGGCATACACACATTCATAGTACTCAAGATGCATTCTCTTCTGTTTTTTTCTGGGCAATAGTATCGCATAAAATACCCGTTGCAATTGTTTTAATGCTTTTCTTTATTTCGGCAAAAATCAAAAAATCTACCGTACTCGTATTATTTTTCATATTTGCTTTTATGAGTCCTCTTGGAGGACTTGCAGGAGCCTCTTTACAAGACCAAAACTGGTTTAATTTTTTAAGTGTGAATTTACTGGCAATTACTTCAGGAATGTTACTACACATTACTACATTGCTTATTTTCGAGGAGTACCATAATAATAAAGACAAGGTTAAAAACATATTTCTCATTATTGGAGGAATTCTCTTAGGCCTCATCATTTTTAGCTAGCATTTTTTTATATTTGTCTTAAATCAAATTTAAATTTATTCAGAATTTAGAAATGGGAAGAGCGTTTGAGTTTAGAAAAGCAAGAAAAATGAAAAGGTGGTCTAAAATGGCCAAAACCTTTACTAAAATAGGAAAAGACATCGTGATCGCTGTTAAAGAAGGTGGATCTGACCCAGAAACAAACGCGAGACTGCGAGCGGTGATGCAAAATGCAAAGGCTGCCAACATGCCAAAGGAAAATGTTGAAAGAGCTATAAAAAAAGCTACCGACAAAGACACTTCCGAGTATAAAGAAATTTTATTTGAAGGTTACGGCCCCTACGGCATTGCAATTCTAATAGAAACAGCAACAGATAACAACAACCGAACAGTGGCTAGTATGCGTAATTACTTCACACACAACGGAGGTAATATGGGCACTTCAGGGTCTGTAGAATTCATGTTTGAAAAAAATTGTCATTTCAGCATTCCCAAAGGAGAAATCGATTTGGAAGAATTAGAATTTGAATTGATTGACCATGGTGCTGAAGATGTATTTGAAGATGATGAAAATATAATGATTTATGGTTCTTTCGAAAATTTTGGATCACTCCAGAAAGAGCTTGAAAATAAAAAATATGAAATTCTTTCATCAGGGTTTGAAAGAATACCAAATAACACTACCAAATTATCAGAAGATCAGGAAGCTGAAGTTGAAAAATTACTGGAAAAATTTGAGGATGATGAAGACGTTCAAAGCGTATATCACTCTATGGCATAATTATTTCAATCTTCCTGTAAAGTTTATACAATTACATAATAAAAAGACGTCTTCAACATTTTAGCTTAAAGCGAATAATAAAAAGAGGAGGCAATCAATTCTTGTATTTTGTATATTAGAGGCATGAAGTATATAACTAAAGTTGCTATATTCTTTCTCTACTCTTTGGAGATTTTAATCCTACTTTTATGTACCTATTTGACAATTGCACTTATAGGGTCATCCTTACCAATTAATACAGACTATAATCCTGAAAAAGGGGAAATTGAAATATTCATCATTTCCAATGGTATTCATACAGATATATGTCTACCAGTTGAAACAACACAAATTAATTGGACTGATTTTATTGATACAAAAACCTTCAGAGGAATCAATCAAAAACCGCAATTCATATCCATTGGATGGGGTGACAAAGGCTTTTTTCTAGACACTCCAGCTTGGAGCGACCTCAAAGCTTCGACAGCTATCAATGCTGCTTTTCTACCAAGTTCAACCGCTATGCATGTGACTTATTTTCTGAGAAAACCTATTGAAAGGAAAAGCATTAAAAGATGCAAAATCACAAGAAAGAAATACACTGAATTGATTGGATTTATCAAGGACTCATTTGTGATAAACCCTGACATGGGGCCACAATTGATTCCTAATGTCGGATACACTTCTGTGGACAACTTTTATGAAGCTAAAGGCAGCTACTACCTATTTAGAACTTGCAATACTTGGACAAATGATGCTTTAGCAACTGCAGGTGTTCGAACCTCAGTTTTAGCGCTTTTTGAAAATGGTATTTTAAGACATTTATAACTCAATTATTTACAGCTAGCAAAATGTTGTAATGTATAATTTGTATTGCACTTTATGCCAATCCGAAAATCAACCAAGGTAGCATATTCATTGGGGTTAAAAATAGACTCCACGGAAGACAGAATCATAATCTAGTGACTGCAATGTGTCCAATTCAACAGTAACAAAAATTTAATTTGAAGGTTTTTTGCTATTCCTTTATTGTAATTTGTTGTATTATATTTTCAAGTTCTTTTAATCTATTTTCTAACTCAGAATAATTTGCCTTTAGTTCTGCTTTTATCGTTTGCTCATAGGTTCGGTTAGAAGGTTTATAATATCTACCAGGCTGCAACAAAATCTCAACAAAATCTTCTCCTTGTTTTTGATCTCTTACAGCATAACCAATTACTGGACCTTCTCTAAATGCTATTTGACCCAATCCCTTTTGATTAGAACTAGTAATGAAATCTCCTGAATTTATTAAATTTTCACTAGCAACAAGTTTAACATTAACCCTTCCGGTTAAGCCTACTGGAGGACCTTCGTTAGGATCATTTAATACTACTGATGGTTCATTGGATATAACTCCCACTAAATGGTTGCAGTAGGGTTCACTAGCTAATTTATAGGAATTGGACTTTCCAGGTTCAGAAGCAATGATATTCCCAACTTCAACTCCATCATTGATAGGGAAATATTCAGCGACATCACCAACGGATTTTGTTGAGTTAGCATAAATTTTACCACCTGCTACAATATCACCAGCTTGAGCAGAAACTGAATAAGTATAATATATTTTAACTCTTACACTATTTATTTCAATTCCATCATTATTAAAAGCGTCTTCTTCATCTACTAATAAATAAACATGATCATTGTCATTAGGGTTAAATGATAGATTGTCTTCGCGATTATTAATCATTAATGAAACATTTTCACCGCCACTAGCAGTTTTATTATAATTGCTGCTATGTAATTGACAAAGCTCATCGAAGGAACTAGGAGATGAACTAACACTAGAAGCAACAAATAATTCAATTCTCCACCATTCACCTTCATCTTCATGATATGCGTCTAAATCCCAGTCAACAGCATATATATTAACATTTGATGAACCAGCTGGAAAGTCAATTCGACCAATTGAAACTGATGCTTCATTGTTTTCGTCTTCAACCCTCCAACCTACAGTATTATTATTATTTAAATCTTCATTTGCAAATTCCCAAACACCGTATCTTGTGGTAGATGTTGTTGTCCCTCCAACAGACAGGTGCCCATTGTCAATTTTAGTATCACCATCAACATGCAATTGTGCAGAAGGGTCATCTGTTAAGCCAATGCCAACATCTCCTTGAACAACGAGACCTGTTGAATTATTTAATTCTACAGTTCCAAGTGAAGATCCTATTGAAGTTGCTCCATCAAAATGATTTCTACTTTCGTTTAAAGAATAAATTCCATAGGATTTTCCTGCACTACTAGTAGATAGATATAGATTAAAAACATCCTGTGTATTGCAATTCTGGCAATTAGTAACACTGCTCTGGAAACCAACTAAAGAATTTTCATTTTGGCCTCCAAGAACACCAACAGATATACCTGTTTGAGATTGTCCACTTCCAGTATTACCATTTTTTATAATACTTAAACCAAATGAATTGTCCGAATTACTGCTTATATTGATAGCTTTTGATGATATCTGGCCATTCACATCTAATTCAGTTGCTGGATCATCAGTTCCTATACCTATTTTATCATTTAAATTTAAAGGATAAGTTTCTCCACTAGTCGCATCTCTTTCCCATAAATTAAAATTATTCGTATTGATTTCATCAATGGCAGACTGCACTGTAGAAGCAGATAAACCTGAGGAGGCATTAGAATAACTTACTTCAGATGCTGTTTGATTATCTGTACCCGTTCCATCCTGCAGTGAAGATAAATTTACACTAGCCGATGAACCATCTTCAATATCAATTTGCAATGTAGTTCCTGACAAGCTAGCACCTGTTAAATTTTGATTATCTGATGTTGTTGGTATTGCTTGAGTGGATAGATCTCCATTAGCATCAGCAATTACCATTCTATTCCCCGACCCTGATAAATCACCAAATCTAATTATACCTAAGTCTGTTTGTAAAGCATAATTATTATCAGATCCAGATGCAGTAAAAAAACCTCCAATAGAAGTGGAGGTTCCCATAGTAGAACCTAATGACTCACCTCTTACACCTGTAATGGTTGCGGTCATTGAACCTCCACTTGCAACATTTTCTGCCAGGCCATGCAAACCAATTAAATTAGCCGTACCACTCCATGAATTAGACCTTGCACTTCCTTGAAATGAAGTTACGTTTGCAGTTCCAGTTCCTGATCCATGAATAAAATTTGTTCTACCGACTACTTGATCTCCAGTTGTAATAGTGCCAAATTCAACATCCAATTTGTTTTCTGGAGTAACATCCCCGATACCAATATTACCCAATTTACTGATTATTAATCGAGGAGAACCTGAAGTATACAATTGAGTTTCACCATGACTATATCCTGAACCGTTTTTTTGAATTTGACCAATTTTTAAATTACCAAGTGAATCAAGATTTGTTCCATTTAATTCGTACCTAAATTCTAGGGATCTATCCCACAGCTGCCTGTCCCCTAATACCAGAGATGGATTGACCAAGGATGGAACAGTAGCACTATTAGAAATAACCCATAAAGAATTGGAATTATTGTAAGATGATATAGTATGTGTGTAATGACCATCTGTTTTAGCCAATCTTAAATCACCACCATTAATATGTAGTTTAGATGAGGGAGAAGAGGTTCCCACTCCAACATTAGTTCCATTGTTAAATAAGAAACTATTAGCAACCCAATCTGTACCATTATGCCTAATGGTTTGGCCAGATGTTCCTGTAATACCAAAAGTTCCGTCATTTCCATCTGCTCCAGCAGGACCAACAGGACCTTGGGCTCCGTCATTCCCATCTGCTCCAGCAGGACCTTGGGCTCCGTCGTTTCCGTCTGCTCCAGCAGGA
>JAQWQH010000134.1 GCA_029244805.1 Flavobacteriales bacterium | reverse complement strand
CCAGAAAGAGGAAATTTTCCAAAAAGAAATAGAATTGTTGCCGGATTGAGTGACGCTACGATCGTAATAGAATCTGCAATTCGCGGTGGCTCAATGATAACCGCGAATATTGCCAATAATTACAACCGTGATGTTTTTGCTGTACCTGGAAAGATTGGAAACAAACAATCAGAAGGCTGTAATCAGCTCATAAAAATCAACAAAGCGCATCTCTTACAATCTGTTAAAGACATTTCCTATCTCCTTGGTTGGGATATGAAAGCTAAAACTCCAAAAGCTGTCCAAAAACAAAATTTTAATAACCTAAGCGCACAGGAAAAAAGCATAATGACAGCACTTCTTAATGAAACTAATATTGGTATTGATGAAATAGCTAGCAAAGCAAATCTTCCTATGAGTACCATATCAACGCAATTGCTTCTTTTAGAATTTAAAGGAGTTGTAAAACAGCTTCCCGGTAAAAAGTATGAAGTTGTTTAAAAGTACTTAGATTAATATCATATTTTTGCTTTAGTAATTGACCACAATTTGAAAGTCCCTTTTTACATAGCGAAGCGGTATTTGTTTTCGAAAAAATCGAAAAATATTATTAACATAATATCTGGAATATCTGTCTTTGGAATTTTCATCAGCACATGTGCTATGGTAATAGTTTTGAGCGGGTTCAATGGTATTGAGGAGCTCGTTGAAAAACTATATAGTTCATTTGATGCAGATATTAGAATTACTAAAACTGAAGGGAAAACTTTTGATTTCCATGAAATTTCAAAAGAAGAAATCTTAAACCTAGAAGGTGTAAATGCTATAACCGAGGTAATTGAAGAAATCACCATGATAAAACATGAGGATAGATGGATAACCGCTACAATGAAAGGAGTGGAAGATAGTTATTTGTCTATCTGTCTTTTAGATAGTGTGCTAACAGAAGGTGAAGCCAAGTTGCAAGATGACGGATTTAACAAAGCTATTATTGGGATTGGTCTCCAAAATAAAGTGCAGGTAACCAGTGACCCTCGATATCACGATTACTTAACCGTATACGGATTGTTGAGAGATGAAAAAATTTCAAAAACCAATGCAGACGCTTTTAAACCCGAAATGATTAGTGTTGGAGGTGTATTTGCAATAAACCCAGAATTTGACAACACCTATTTTTTAGTGCCAATACAATTTGCCAAAAACCTATTGGAATACAAAAATGATATTACCGCATATGAGATAAGTGTGAAAAGTACATTTACGAATAAACAAATAAAAAAAGAAATACAAAAGCTTGTTGGAGATAGGTTTCAAGTAAAAACAAGGTATGAACAAAATGAACTTGTATTTAAAACAAATGAAACTGAAAAATGGATGGTCTTTTTAATCCTAGGATTCATCCTCCTGCTTTCCACTTTTAATATTATAGCTTCTCTAACAATGCTGATTTTAGATAAGAAAAAAGATATTGAAACATTAATTAGCATGGGAGCAACAAGACAATTTATACTAAAAGTGTTTTTCTTCGAAGGTGTATTTATTAACCTATTAGGAGGAATAATTGGAATCTCTGTTGGTCTATTAATTGCCTGGCTGCAATCAACATTTCACTTTGTTACTTTAGAAAACTCTGTAATCACATATTGGCCCGTTTCAATACATTTTATGGATGTTTTTATGGTTTTTGCAACTGTAACTGTAATTGGAATTGGATCATCTTATATTCCGGTTAAATACCTGATAAAAAGACACTTTAAAAAGCAATTTAATTAGACTTATTGCTCTCTTCTATTAACAAAACTCGAACCATTTCGATTTTAGTACTCGACACTTCTTTTATTGTTATTACAAAGTTGCCTATTCGGATCACTTCTCCTTGTTGCGGGATATTTTGAATTTCACTAATAATAAACCCCCCCAATGTTTCATACTCCTCACTTAAGGGTAAGTTTAGACGAAACTCCTCATTCAAAAAGTCAATTTCTGCGCGCCCGTTTAATTCAAATTCCGTTGCATTAATTTTCTTGTTGGAAATATCACTTAAATCATGTTCATCCTGTATCTCTCCAAATATCTCTTCAATTACATCCTCCATTGTAACCATTCCTGCTGTACCACCATATTCATCCACGACAAGAGCAATACTCCTATTCTTATTTATTAATTCTTCCAAAATTTTATTTGCATTTATTGTTTCAGGTATAATACTTACAGGAAGAAGTATAGATTTAATAGTTTCTGGGCTTTTAAAAAGCTCGTAAGAATGAATATATCCGATAATGTTATCTACGGTTTCCCTGTAAATCAAAATTTTTGACAAACCTGTTTGTATAAATTTCTCTCGTAAATCTATTAAGTCTTCCTCTATTTCAAAAGCAACGATTTCATTTCTTGGCACCATGCAGTCACGAGCAATTACATCAGCAAAATTTAATGCATTGTGGAATATCTTGACTTCATGATCCAACACATTACTATTTTCCGTGTCCGTTGTATACTCTTCAAGATAATTGTCTAAATCTACCTTTTCAAATACTATTTGTGAATTATCTCCTTTATCTCGAATAAATATTTTTAATATCAATTCAGCCAAACCAATAATCAAAAATGTCGGAAGCCAAAGTATTCCATATATAATTACCAAGGGAAACGCAAGCATTGATAGCGCTCTATTCGGATTAATTCGAAAGATAGCTTTTGGTAAAAATTCGGCAAAAATTAAAACAAGGATAGTTGTAATTATTGTTTGAATCAACAAGACGAGCCAAGCCATACCAATCAACTCTGTTAATGGATCATCTATGGCCATAGCCATAAACATACTGTAAACAACAATGGCCGCATTATTTCCTAATAGCATTGTTCCGATAAAAGAAGCGGGATTTTTTGCAAAATAAGCTAAAATCTTTGCCTTAACTCCCCCTTGCTTTTTATCTAAAGCTATTTTTAAACGATTTGCTGAAATAAATGCAATCTCCATTCCGGAAAAGAATGCAGAAAACACAAGAGTAATAATTATAGCAATTAAAATAATTACAGCATCCATGATTCGTTATTTGCGATATTGAATACCAAAATAATAATTATTTCTTCTGTTTTGACGGTGATTTATCCATTTTTTCCAACCGCTTTCTTAAACCTCTTCTTATAAAATAGAGGCCCCAGGCCAAACCGCAGACCATTAAAAAGACCGTAATTCCTTTGAAACTATCAATAATTCCAATGACAATTGTAAATAGAGTTGAAGTTGAAGCAACGATTAGCCAAAACTTTTCCAGAATATTATTCATTTTATTCATCTTCCTTCTTTTCATTTACATTATAATGACTGTCTCTTATGTTTAACAGTTCATATTTAGTAAAGTTACTATTTGAAACTAAACCTGTTCCTGAAATCAGTCCAGTTTCTGTCGAAACTTTTACAAACTTATCTGTATAAATACTGTCTTTTTCGAAAAAGATATTTAACAATTCCGTATCCAAACGATCCTTTTTATTGTTTTGAAAAACAACACTATCTTGAACTTTCAAATACTGCTCTTCAGACAAAAGCAAACCATAATTAGCGGTTAGAACGGATTCGACATTTTCTAACGTATCATAAAAAGTAACCTTCATACCATTTGGACATTCGATTTTCATCTTTTCTACATCCAAAAAACGATAAACAAGCGGGCTTTCCAATTTTAATTTAGATTTTCCCATATCTGTAAACAGCATGACAACCCCTTCCGTTATCTCATCAGGACCATCAGACTTCGATATCACCTCTTTAATCTCTTCTAAATTATTACTACATGAAAAAAGCATTCCGGCGAAGAGGGCCGGAATGATACTTTTGCTTACTATTTTATATCTGTTTCTAGTTCTGTACACGAACCTTTGTTTGCTCTCCTTTCCAACATGGAACAGGCACTGATTGCCCAACCTCAAACCCGTCAAAAAATAATTCCTGAGATGTCGGTAAACTTTTTTTCCATGCTTTAATTTGAGCAGAAGAAACTTTACCTCCTGATTTTTCCGCATAGTCAAGTGCTAAACAGTAACCGAAACTTCTTAATACTTTGGTATTTCCACAAGAAGTTGCTTTGCCAGCAATACAATTAGCAATTGCTGCATTTTTCTCATTACTTCCAATCATTGCCGCATACTGAATACGTTTTGAGCAATTCCCTGTGCTCGCATAAATATTAACTAAAGGAGAATACAACTTTGACTTTTCAGTTTCATCCTCAGTAAGCGTTAAAGCTTCTTCAAAAAATTTAGCTGCCTTATTGTATTCCTTTTTATTGTAGTAATAAAGAGCCAGTCCTCTTGCAGATTTATAACTTGGTGTAAGACCATATATTTTCTCTACAACCAAAATATAAAATTCACTGTCGGTACATTTTCTTCCCCCCATCATACCTACAATTTTCTCCATTAATTTTACATCATCCGGAGTCGCTTCGAATTTAGGTTTAAATAATTCTTCTAACTTGTCGCAACTAGCGCAAGGAGCCACATATTTATCCAACGTTTTTTGAGCAGTTACAAAGTTTTTATCCGTTGCAGATTTTTTGTCGCAAATCCCTGTTAAAAAATCATATAATTCTAAAATCTCATCACATTCGATTTTCTTATTTCTTACCATCATATAAGCTGTAGTAAAATATTTCTGCACCCAAGAAGAAAGAACTTTATCTGCTGGATACAAAGAAAATGCTGATTTATATTTTGCATAAGAAATTTCGAAATCTTTTGGAAAATACTTTACTCGATCATTCGCATATTTCATTTGAATTTTATAACAATCACCATAGGTGTCAGTCCATAAACCGTAAACCATAAAAAGTGAATCCGCCAATCCTTTGGTCTTCAAGGTGTCTTTTGCTTTTTTTGCTGCGCCTGCTAACTTCTGGTATATGGAAACTCCATTCTTGTATAAATTGGGTTTATATTTTGGAGCGGCATCTTTGGCCTGCCACCAAAAATTTGCTGCTTCCTGATAACTTTTTTGACCTAAGTAACTAGAATAGAGAGAAATATACTTTCTACTTGTTTCTACATCTGCTCCAAAATCGTCCTCTGCTTGTGTGACACATTCTTGTGCGTGGGTCAGACTCACCAGGGCAATAGCTACTATTGTAAATATTTTTTTCATTGTGTTAGGTTTCGTTTAATCGTATTTTCTTTTTCTAAACCACTTATCATAATTAGATGGTCCCATTGAAAAACCAAAGAATATTTTAAAATAGTTTTCTTGAATAAGACCATTGTTTGTTGACCCCATTTTTCCAAGTCCAATTCCCATATTCATCATTGATAAAGAACGAGAACTTATCAACGGTACAGAGATACCAAGATTCATGCCGAAATCGGTTAATTGCATACTATCAATTTGGATTGGAGTGTTACCATAATGGAATCCTAATCTATAAACTGCTTTCTTAAAAATACTTTTATTTTTATCTCCATAAGCTGCAGATGGCTTATACTCAAATCCTAGGGTAAACTTATTGCTTTGTTTTAATGGTTGTTCGGTCAAATCAATGGTATTAACAACCTCTTTAAACTGCTGCCAGTTTTTATATTCATATTGACCTCCAAACATCCATTTTTTATAATTCACGGCAACGCCAGCAGAAAAGCCAGTTGGAAGGGTCGTAAGGCCTTCTAAATTTTCAAAGTAATCAATCGTATCTTTTTCATCTTCAGCAACTCCTAATTGATATTTGTAAGTATAAGCATAAAAATCTTGAGATGTTTTTAAATCTGACCCAAATGAATAGGTCGCACCAAATTGCCATGATAAATCTGCCGACATTTTTTGATAAAAGTGTATTCCGCCATCAAATGAAGCCCCTCGAAGTACATTCTTCTGTTGTACTTTTGTATTGTAAAAAGTACTGTTAGAAAATACAGCATTTCTTTCTCTTTCTAATGTTCCAAACAAGTAAGATGCATTTACTCCAACAGACAGCTTTAAGGTATCGCCTTTGTTTATCATGTTGCAACCTGCGCCAATAAAAACCCGGTTAATACTGCCATCTCCAATATAGTTGTTGGCAATTGAATCTCCATCTAAAACTTGATAATCCGTGATATTATATCCCGTTGTGGAATAAGGCATTAAACCAAAGGCTGCGCCCCACTTTTTAGCGATAGGGAGAGCTAAAGTAAAATTACGCAAAACGAAAGTTGAATTTTTCACACTTTCGTTTTCCGTCTTCAAAGTGGATGATTTACCATATACTGCCACGTCAAAAACTGGATTATAACGGGCCAATGATGAATAAGTAGCAGGATTAGATACATTAACAAACCTAAAATTTGCAATTGGAGTAGATAATCCACCAAAACCTGAAAACGGAGCTGTAGATGTACCCATTATTTCACCTAAACCATAGCGTGTATAAGGAGAATTATTAAGCATTTGTCCAAAAGAGGCTTGAGCAAGCGTAATTGCAAGTATAAATGCTACTAATTTATTTCTGTACATTATAATCTAAAATTGTATTCAACCCTTTCAAAGTGTGAAATTCGTCTGCAAATATGCTATTTTTTTGTGACATTTCAATATCTAAGAACCAACGCAAATCGCCACCCGTTAAGATGATGTTTAATTTGTCATATTTTTTTTCATATTGACGAATCATATTGGTTATTTCTCCAATCATTCCTTGACATACCCCAACCTGAATTGAACTTGTTGTATCAGTTCCGATAAGTTGATTTATTTCAACATCATCAATCAACGGTAAATTATCTGTTAAAGTATGCAACGCATTAAATCGCATTTTTAATCCAGGAGAAATACTCCCTCCAAGGTATTCATTATTGGCATTTATAAAATCGAATTTAATACAAGTTCCTAAATCTATCGTTAAAGTATTTTGATTTGGAAATGCAGTAAAAGCACCGACAGCGTTTGCTATCCTGTCATTTCCTAGCGTTTCCGGTGTTTTATAGGTATTTGTTATGGGTAAATGGGTTTTTGTTGTTAGAAGCAGCGAATCGGAAAAAAGATTGAGCACATCATTTGTAAAACTAACCTCCCTTACAGAACTGAGGATAACATTATTAGCAGACATTGACGAGACATATTTCAAAAACAAGCTTGGATCTTTAAATCTTTCAATATTTCTGCAATTACCCAGTTCAAATTGCGCAACTTTAATTAGAGTATTACCTATGTCAACGATCAAATTCATTTCGTTTCGACCAACTCCGCATAAAAAGAAACTTCAACATTATTGCCTATTCCAGTGGTTGCTACCATTCCATGCTCCGTTCTATCCAAAGTAAAACCTCCTTGGAATATGATAATATTTCTCCCCTCTTCGGATTCTCCTTTGCCTTTATATGTAAAATTCACCTCTATCTCTTTTTCAACTCCTAACATAGACAATGTTCCTAATGCGACATAAGATGTATCTCCAATTGCAATTTGGTTTGAGTTAAAAACTATTTCAGGAAAATCTTTAGACTCAAAAAACCCTTCGCCTTTTATAGACTCGTCTCTCATTTTATTGGCAGTGTAAACAGAAAGCGGGTCAATTACAACCGAAATTGAGGCCTTTGTATAGTTCGAATCCGAATTAAAATTAATTGTAAACCTTTTAAAAGACCCTGTCGCATCCTGAGGGCCGGTTATATGGAACATAATTTCTGAAGTGACTTTATCTAAATTATCTTGAGAAACATACGCGCCTATGATTTCTGACATATCATTTAGAACAATATCGTTAGCAGTTTCAACTGTTTCAGTAGGATCTTCAACTTCTGATTTTTCTACTTCACTTTCCGCATTGCCCCATGGGATGATGAACACTACTCCAATCGCAATCAGACCAAAAGCGGCTATAGCCAATCCTATTTTTAATAATTTACTCATTCAACAAAGTTAATTAACTTGTTTTATCTAAAAACAAAAAATTCCGAACAAGTCGGAATTTTTTAATCTTATAGTAAGAGCAGAGTTACTCTACTTCTATAGCATTTTCAATTGGAGCTTCTTCATTCGCTTCAACCTCTATTGTGTTTTCTTCAACTGGTACAACCTCTGCTGCCCCATGATCTCCTAATATCGGAGCGATAACTAAACCTATTAAACACGTTAACTTAATTAAAATATTCATAGAAGGTCCTGAAGTATCTTTGAATGGATCTCCAACTGTATCTCCAGTTACTGCAGCTTTGTGCGCATCAGAACCTTTGTACGTCATTTTTCCATCAATCTTAACACCTGCTTCAAATGATTTCTTTGCGTTATCCCAAGCACCACCAGCGTTGTTCTGGAAGATTGCCCACATAACACCTGAAACTGTTACACCAGCCATATAAGCTCCTAACATTTCCGCAGCATCCAATTTGTCGTATCCGAATAACAAAGGAATACCTACTACTATTAAAGGTGTAATGATTGTTAATATTCCTGGCAACATCATTTCTTTCAATGCTGCATTCGTAGATATCTCAACGCATTTATCGTATTCTGGTTCGTTCTCTCCTTTCATTATTCCAGGAATAGTTTTGAACTGACGACGAACTTCTTTTACCATCGCCATTGCAGCTTTACCAACAGAACTCATAGCCATTGCAGAGAATACAACTGGAATCATTGCACCAACAAATAACATTGCTAATACAGGTGCCTTAAAGATATTTATTCCATCAATTCCTGTAAATGTAACATAGGCAGCAAATAATGCTAGAGATGTAAGTGCAGCAGATGCAATTGCAAATCCTTTCCCCACAGCAGCGGTTGTGTTACCAACTGAATCTAAAATATCAGTTCTTTCACGAACTTCTTTCGGTAATTCAGCCATTTCAGCAATACCACCAGCGTTATCTGCGATAGGTCCGAAAGCATCAATTGCCAATTGCATAGCTGTAGTAGCCATCATTGCAGAAGATGCAATAGCAATTCCGTAGAATCCTGCTGCTGCATAAGCTCCCCATATTGCGCCAGCAAATAAGATAATTGGGGCAAATGTAGACATCATCCCTAATGATAAACCTGCAATAATGTTTGTTGCAGCCCCTGTAGATGAATTTTGAATAATGCTATTCACTGGTTTTTTGCCTGTACCTGTATAGTATTCTGTTAAGAAAGAAATAATTCCACCAACTGCTAATCCAATGATTACAGCAACAAACACATTCATCGAAGTGAAGTATCTATCATCACCCGTTAAGTGACCCAAACCTTCTTCAATTTGTGTAAAACGCATTTTTGAAGGCAGCATCCAATCAATTACAAAGAAAGAAGCTATACCAGTTAAGATTATAGACCCCCAGTTCCCAATATTAAAAGCACGTTGAACATGCTTTTCTTTTAAACTGTTATCATCTTTAATTTTAATAAAGAATGTTCCAACTATTGAAAAAACAACCCCTAGACCAGCTATTAAGATAGGTAACAAGATTGGGCCCATTCCCATAAATTGATCATCCAGTGCTTCTTGCCCTGCCATTGCTCCAATTGCATAGTTACCTAAAACCATCGCAGCAAGCATAGTTGCAACATAAGAACCAAATAAATCAGCTCCCATTCCAGCAACATCTCCAACATTATCTCCAACATTATCTGCAATTGTAGCTGGGTTACGCGGATCATCTTCTGGAATACCTGCCTCAACTTTACCCACTAAATCTGCTCCAACATCGGCAGCTTTCGTATAGATACCTCCTCCAACACGAGCAAATAATGCAATACACTCAGCTCCTAAAGAGAAACCTGCAAGGGTTTCTAAAACCATTGTCATATTGTAATGAAATGTATGGTCATCGCATCCTATAAACATTGAACATAAAACTATAAACAATACACTTAGTCCAAATACTGCCAATCCAGCAACACCTAACCCCATTACTGTACCACCTTTAAAAGCAACTTGCAATGCTTTAGACAAACTAGTTCTTGCAGCTTGTGTAGTTCTTACGTTAGCATCCGTTGCTACTCGCATTCCAATGTTACCAGCTACTGCAGAAAATACCGCCCCAATAACAAAAGCTACTACTATAAAAATGTGTGTTGACTCAACTAAAGTTGAAACATAAGCTAATGCTCCCCCAGCAATAACGACAAACCACAACAACATTCTGTACTCAGCTTTCAAGAACGCTAATGCTCCCGTGCTAATGTAATTTGCAAGTTGTTTCATTCTGTCATTCCCTGCATCTTGTTTCTTTACCCAACCATATAGGTAGGCCATGTAAGCTAA
>JAQWQH010000089.1 GCA_029244805.1 Flavobacteriales bacterium | reverse complement strand
GATACCCATTGTCTATTTACCATGTGTGCTTCTTCAACATCATCTCCCAATTCAAGTCTGATTAACTGTGTCATCAAACCATTTCTGATATAACCATCATAAGCAGCTACTCCAACTTCTTTCCAATCCTGAACCAATCCTAAATCTTGTAGTTTTGGATCGTATAAGTAGTACAATCCTACAAGATCTGCACGACCTTCTTCCAACGTCGATGCATATTTTTTTAATGTTTGTTTAGTTTCTCCAACTCCAGGATTTAATTGACCTGATGCATGTCCTATAACCTCATGTAGAGCGGTATGTAATTTATCGGCTAATTGTCCATGTTTCTTCTCCAATTCATATTCTTCATTGTCATTTACATATTCTTTTAAACGTCCTGAGCTTCCTGCATTATTATAGGAATGAATAATATTTCCAAGAGACACCGATTTAGATCCTACTGCTGCACGAATCCAATTTGCATTTGGCAAATTAACTCCAATTGGAGTACTTGGGGAAGCATCACCAGCCTCTCCAGCTACATTTACTACCTTATAACTTACTCCTACCACATTTTTCTTTTTGTGCGCATCCATCAAGGGAGAATTATCCTCAAACCATTGTGCATTTTCAGATAAAACTGCCATTTTTTGAGACATATCAAAATCTTTAACTTGTACGATAGTTTCGTAGGAACCTGTATAGCCAACAGGATCATTATATACTTCAATAAAACTGTTTATATAATCAATATTTCCCTCTGTAGCTGCCGTCCAAGCAACATTATAATTATCCCAAACTTGGAGATCACCAGTTTTATAATATTCAATTAATAAGCCTAAGGCTTCTCCTTGTGCTTTATTTTCGGCTACTCCTAAAGCTAATTCTAACCACTTTGTGATTTCGTCGATTGCAGTTCCATACAATCCTCCTGATTTATATACTCTCTCTGTTAATTCTCCATTTATTTTAACAAGTTGAGAATTTAACCCAAACGATAAGGGTTTATCCTTGTTAGGAGATACTTTATCACTATAAAAACTTTCTACATCGGCAGTAGTGATGTCAGGTCCATAAAGATTTACTGCTGATAATAATACGTTATCTAAACCCTTTGATAAATTTACTTTTTTCGCATCATTATCATTAAAGATTACATCAAATGCTTCACCTTCTAATTTCGTATTGGTTTGAGCTAACAAACCGCTCAAATATTCTGATGAAAAGTTAGCTGTAAATTTAGCATTGGAATAATGGTGATGTATACCATTTGAAAACCAAACTCTCTTTAGATATATCTCAAAGTTATTCCAATCCTCATTATTTCTGTCACCTTCATAGTTAGAGTAAATATTTTCAAGCGCTTTTCTTATCGTCAGATTATGACGATAATTTTGATCCCAAATAATATCTCTACCAGACAAACCAGCTTTTGTAAGATAATACACTAACTTTTGTTCCTTTAAGGTTAAATTTTCCCAACCAGGAATTTGATAACGCAAGACTTTAATGTCTGCAAATTGTTCGACATTATAATTGAAAGTATTTGCTTTGTTAGCGGTATTTTCTGATTTTTTTTGATCCATACAAGAGAAAAAAACCACACTTGAAAGAACCAATCCAATTAAATATTTTGTTTTCATTTAGAAAGTTTTAAATTATTTGAAGTATGCAAACATAATAAATAAAAACATATAATACCGTAATTTAGAGGGATGTCATCATAAACATCAATTTGTTTTATTTTTACTGATAGTAACTGTTTGGATTAGTTTAATTAAAATATCTCTATATACAAACTGATGTTTTTTTATATTCGCTGGATGAAACAATTTTTATTAGTATTTATCGGAGGTGGTATTGGGAGTTCACTACGTTATTTAATGGGATTTTACCTAAACAGTCATAAAACAGGTATTCCTTTCGGAACCTTTACTGCTAACATTCTTGGAAGTTTGATTATCGGAATTGTTTTAGGCTATTCGTATAAAAATAATTTACTATCCAATAATACCATCTTATTCATAGCTACTGGGTTTTGTGGAGGGTTTACTACGTTTTCATCATTTGCATATGAGAATCATTTATTTTTAAAAAATGGTGATTTCATGAGTTTTGCCACTTATACACTAGCGAGTTTTGTAATTGGATTTGCAGCTGTATTCTTTGGAATGTGGATGGTTAAATAATTTTAATGCCCGTTAAAACTTTTAACCCCTGCTTCAATTCGTAAACTAACATCATTTTCTTCAGGTGG
>JAQWQH010000062.1 GCA_029244805.1 Flavobacteriales bacterium | reverse complement strand
TCCGGTTAAAGTGACATCTTGAAAACCAGTTATGTTGTTATAAGACCAAGCAGCATTTGAGTCCTGGTAGCAATGAAATTGTCGGTCTTCGTCAGAATAATAATGCCAAGCATCTATATTAGATGGTGAAGGCGTTAGACTACTAAAAGTTACAGTGTCTCCAGGGCAAACGCTTGTGAAATCGGCAGAAAAGTCTAGTGCAACAAGTTCGCCAACTTCTATTCTAATTGTATCTGATGTGTCGGTACAACCTGAGCTATTGGTAATTATTAATACCACATCATATTCACCCGGAGTGTTGAATATATAGCTATTCGGATTGTCATTTACGAAAGTAGCTGAGTTTCCATCTCCATAATCATACTCCCATTGCACAATGGGCTCCGAAGGAGTGTTAGACATGCTTGAGTCAGAAAATGTAACTGTTAAAGGAGCGCATCCATTCACAACATCTGGCATAAAACGTGCCCACGGCAGATGGATTGTGTCACGATCTGTAAATTCTGCAACACATCCAGCTAATGTAGTTATGGTTAATGTTGTCGACAATATATTTTCTCCATGCTCCGAATATGTAGTGTCTCCGATTGTATATTCGTGCAATACCGATTGACCTGTGCCTGAGCTGTCATCTCCAAAACTCCAGTCCCAACTAAATACAGCATTAGGAGAGCTTCCGGTGTAGTTAATTGTTGCAGGTTCAAAGCAGAAGTACCCAGGTGCTGATACAAACGAAACAGTAGCGTCTTCCACAAAAATCTGCATGGTGGTGTCATGTGAGCAACTTCCTGAGGAGGTAGTTAATGTAATCGATTGCAATCCACTGCTTGTGAATTGCACTGTTGGTTCCGATATGGTGAGCGGTGTTGAAGCAATAGCGTTGCTTCCAAAGTCCCATAAATAGCTTCCAATAGAAGAATTATTTAAAGGAGTGAAATCTGTATTACTACAAATGGTATCCGGAATAACAAAACTTGCTACAGGGCTACCTACACTGATATCTGAAGAAAAAGAATCAGCACATCCGTTTGTGTCGGTTGTAGTTAATGATATTGTGAAGTTTCCTATGTTAGCGTATGTTTGACTTGAAGGGCTTTGCAGTATGGATGTATTGCCGTTTCCGAAATCCCAAAAATAGGAAAGGGGTGGAGCATTATTTGTAGATGAAGATTCATTGAAATTAACGGTTAAAGGAGGATTACATCCCGCTGATGTCGGGATAATGCTAAAATCGGCAGAAACTGTGCTTACAGAGACAACATCTAAAAAATTGACTGTTGTATCGCAAGAAGCCATATTCGTTGTAACATTCATTGAAAGATCATATACACCTGCATTGTTGTAAATAAATGTGACTGGAGATCCCGATATGGCTGGTCCAGTGGAAGTCCATGTATATCCCGTAATATTAACACCACTTGGCGTAAATGTATTGTCATCTTCAAATGTTACAGATAAGGGAACACATCCTTGGGTAGAAGAAAGAGCTGAATATTCAGGTATAATTTTATCGTAGACGGTTATTGTAACTGTACCTAGTATAGGTCCTGAAACAGATTCTGAATATTCGACAATGTAAGTTCCAGTAGTAAATGTATGAATTGGGTTTTCAAGCGTTGACGTGGCTCCATCCAAAAAATCCCAAAACCATGTAGTACCGCCTGGCGCAGTAAATTCAACCTCTAAAGGTGAGCAACCTTCTATGATGTTGGCTGATTGAGATAGAAAGCTATTTGCAATACCCAAAAAGAAAAGGATTGAAAAAAAAATGCGTACTTGCTTCATTAAATTTTTTAAATTAAAATTAAAAACAATTTATTCCTATAGCTTGTTAAACAAAACTACGGATTTTTACCTACTTTTGAGTTACATTTAAAGATAATTATGAAGTTTACTAAACATCTTTTATTTTTCATTGTTGCATTTATTAGTGCTATAAGCTGCTTTTCTCAGGTAAAAGATCGCCTCCCTTGTCTAGATAAGAAATTCTCAGTGGTTGCTCATTTAGTTGAAGATAGTTTGGGGAATTCAGTAATTACGGAAGCCGATATTTTATCCAATATAGATACGTTAAACAGATATTTTAGTCCTATTTGTGTTTCGTTCGAAGTTTGTGAGTTTAAATACATTAAAGATTGGAGGTATGATGAATTCAATGTGGACAGCCATTGGGTAGAAATGCAAGTTAAATATCACGAGGAAGAAAGAATAAATATTTTTTATGTGTTTAATATTATCAATCCAGCTGGCCAATGTAGTTATTCAGATCAGGGTTATGTCACGCATACTGATTCAAGTGGGCTTGTAATAAAAAAAGATGGTAACGGTTGTTATCAAGATAATTTAAAAGCCTTGGTTCATGAAATGGGGCATTATTTTGGTCTCTTAGATTCCTTTGAAGGAAGCGAGTTGGTTGATGGTTCTAATTGTGGTACTGATGGAGATGAAATATGCGATACGCCTGCTGACCCCGGCGGTACGTGTGATCCGTCAACTTGTAGGTTTCTAGGTATG
>JAQWQH010000058.1 GCA_029244805.1 Flavobacteriales bacterium | reverse complement strand
TACCTTACACATATGCATGGGATAGCGGCGAAACAACAGAAGATATTTCTGGAGTTTCTGGAGGAATATACCAAGTGACTGTATCTGACAACAATTCGTGCACAATAGAGCTGCAAGGAATAGTAAACAATATTACAGGGACGCTAGCAGTGGCTAATGACATTATTGGTGACGCTTCATGCACGTCACTGAACGGCTATATAGATTTAACTATTACAGGAGGTTCAACACCTTATACTTTTGCTTGGGACACTGGTCAATCTACCGAAGATATTTCTGGAATGCCTCCTGGAACATATAGTTGTGTTATTACAGACAATACAGGCTGTTTAGTGAATTATTCAGGAACGATTAATTCTAATGGAGGTTTAATCACAACGAATGTTGCTATTACCGACGAAATATGTGGAAATGGTGAAGGTCAAATTGATGTTGTTGTCACAGGAGGAATAAGTCCATTTACTTATTCTTGGTCCGGAGCAAGTCCTTCAAACTGTTGTGATTATACTTTGGATATGTTTGATGCAAGCACTAGTTGGAATGGAGCATCTGTAACGGTGCTACTTGATGGGGTTTCCATTGGAGAATTTACTGTACTTGGAGGCGGAGGAAATGTGGAAACATTCACTGCTTGCGACGGACAGAGTATAGAGTTGATTTGGAGTGCAGGGGATTTCGATAATGAGGTTTCCTTTGATTTATTAGATCCTTCTGGAGTAGTGATATTTTCACAAGGACCAAGCCCTGCAGCGGGCTCACTTCACACAACAATTGGTTCTTGTCCTGGCAGCGGCCCAAATGAAACTTCTGTATCTAATTTATCATCTGGTACATACCAATTGACAATAACAGATAATGTTGGTTGTTCAATTACTGAAATCTATCCTATCCAAAACAACCAGCCTAATTTACAGCTAACAACAACTAGTGTTATAGATGATCAATGTTCACAAAGCCAAGGGCAAATCATAGCTAATGCAGTCGGCGCTCTTGCTCCTACAGAATTCACTTTGGACGGAAACCCTGACGGTTTTTTCCCTGGGCAATTTTTTGCTTTAGCACAAGGAACTTATTCGTTAATGGTAACTGATGCAAACGGTTGTCAAGAAAGCATGCAGGTATCGGTTGCAAATCAATCAACGTTTGCGGTAACCGTATTAGCAATAGATGATGAAAATTGTAGTTTCGGAGATGGTGCAATTGATATCGATATAGCAGGTAGCGGCACAAACTATAGTTATACATGGAGTAATGGAGCTACCACGCAAGATATTTCAGGATTAGTCGCAGGATCTTATACTTGTAATATTTCTGACTTAGATAACTTCTGTGATGACAACATCACGGTTGATGTTCTATTAAATCCAGGGTTTACCTTACAAAGTGTTTCTACAGATGAAAGTTGCGGAGATGGATTAGGAGATATAGATGTAACCTCTAATGGCGGAATATTACCGATTACTTATTCATGGGATAATGGAGAAACTACCGAGGACATCTCTGGGTTATCAGAAGGTGTTTACACTTTAACCGCTACAGATAATATTGGATGCGTTGTTGAGTTGTCTGAAACGATTCACAACAATACCGGAACTTTATCTGTTTTCGAGGTAATTACTGACGAAAATTGTGCAAATGGTTCAGGAGCGATTGATTTATCGGTTACAGGAGGTGCAGGACCGTACACATTTGCCTGGAGTAATGGGTCGACTGCAGAAGATATTTCCGGTTTGTCTGTTGGTAACTATATGTGTTCAATTATTGATGATGTAGGTTGTGTCTTAAACTATTCCGGAGATATAAACGACACATTTGGAGGAATGACTACAGACGTCGTTATAGTTGAAGAGACTTGTAATCAATCAAATGGAGCAATTAGCGTTACTGTAAATGGAGGAATCGCACCGTATACTTTTAGCTGGACAGGAGTAACTCCAAACCCATGCTGCTCTTATACATTAGACATGGAAGACACCTTTGGAGATGGTTGGGATGGAGCTTTTGTTACAATTCTTATCAACGGAACCTCTTTAGGTGATTTTACAGTTAATGCTGGTGGCTCAGAAATAGCATCTATTCCAGTTTGTGATGGGGAGTCTGTAGAAATCATTTATACCGCAGGTAGCTTTGAAGAAGAGCATCTTTATACTTTGTATGATGCACAAGGAAACTCGGTTTTTGCAGATGGAACTGATCCATCAACGGGAAGTGTTTATACAGGAACTGCAGCATGTTCTGGAGCAGTTAACGAAACAGGTATTTCAAATTTATTTACAGGGTCTTATGACCTCACTATAACGGACAACTCAGGTTGTTCATTGACGCAAACATATTTGGTACAAGAAGCTGCATCAACACTTGACTTAATATTAACGAATGCTACTGACGACCAGTGTTTACAATCCCAAGGTCAGGTACAAGCTACCTCAATAGGAGGTGTTGCGCCAGTCTCTTATACTCTTGATGGACAGCCTGATGTATTTGGTGGAAACTTTTTTGGAGTTGCCGCAGGAGATTACTTGTTAATGGCTGAAGATAATGAGGGTTGTCAAGATACAATGACAATTTCAGTAGGAAACCAAAGTACTTTTACAACTACAATCGTTGCAATAATCGATGAAAATTGTGGAAATTCAGACGGAACTGTTGATATTGATATTGCTGGTTCTGGAACGAACTTTACTTATAGTTGGGACAATGGAGCAACAACTCAGGATTTATCAGGATTAGCCGCAGGAATTTACACATGTACAATTACAGATGTTGACAATACTTGTGATGATGCTGTTTCGGTTGAGTTAATAAATACGGCTGACTTCAGCGTGTCCACTTCCATTGTTGATGAAAGTTGCGGGGATGGATCTGGCTCTATTGATTTAACAATAACTGGAGGCTCAAACCTCACTTTCACATGGAGTAATGGAGCTAATACAGAAGATCTTTCTTCTCTTGTGGCTGGAAATTACACATGTCTAATTGTTGACGGAAGTTCAGGCTGTGCATTTAACATCGACGTTGAGATTATGAACGTAACAAACGGAATGTTTGTAACCAGTACCTACAATGATGAAAACTGTGGAGATGGAAACGGTTCAATCAATGTTACAGTTTCGGGAGGTTCAGGGAATTATTCTTATAATTGGAATTCTGGAGAAACTACAGAGGATCTTTCTGGCCTTTTAGCTGGAACGTACAGCGTTATTGTTACAGATGATACCGACGGCTGCACAGCGAATATCAACCAGACTATTCTAAATGATGCCAATTTTACCATATCAGGTGCTGTAAATAATTCGACGTGTTCAACCTGCACAGATGGATCAATAGATGTTTCTATTGTGGAAATTATTGCTGATGGTCCTTATACTTATAGTTGGAATAGTGGAGAAACAACACAAGACATTTCTAGCCTTCTTCCAGGAACATATACGGTGACAATAACTGGCTTTAGTGGATGTACTATTACTGAATCGTTTGTTATTGAAAATAGTGTTGCTATTGCTTCTTTGAGCAATGATTGGAAGCTAAGCGTATATCCAAACCCTGCGAAAGATCAATTTGTAATTGATTTTAACTTTAACTCAGATACGGATGGTAGATTTGAAATGTTAGATATGATAGGCCAATTAATAGAACAAAGCACTATGCAGAGCACTGTTGGGAAAAGAAGAATTGATGCTAGTAGATTTGAAAGCGGTATTTATTTACTTCGGTTTACCAACGGAAAGACACAACAAATTATTCGGGTCAATATTTCGAAATAGGTTTTTTAAGTTTTCATAAAAAAGCCTCTCGAAATTAATCGAGAGGCTTTTTCAAAATTAATCAGGAGTACTCCTTATGCATCGACCAACAGGTCCTTCAACATTTCTTTAGCTTGACTCAGTTCAAGTCTAGGACCAAACTGCGTAACTACTTTGGATGATGCCAAAGAGGCAAGTTTTCCTGCATCAGCAAAGCTTTTACCATTTGTAATTCCATACATAAATGCCCCAGCAAATAAATCACCAGCTCCGTTTGAATCAATTGCATCCACCTTATTTGGTTGAATGTCGATGAATGTTTCTCCATCAAAAACAATTGCTCCTTTTTCTCCTAGTGTAATTACGAATTTCTTAGCAGAACTCTTTAGTGCATTTTGTGCTTCGGAAAGACTGTCCTTACCAGTATACAACATAGCTTCTTCTTCATTACAGAAAAGTAAGTCGACTCCGCCACCAACAACTGAAACCATAGGCTCTTTAAAGTACTTTACCATTGCCGGATCAGAAAATGTAAGTGCAGTTTTTACTCCGTTTGCTTCAGCTAATTTTTTTGCATGCTTCATGGCTTCTTGGCCATTTTCAGAAGTTACCAAGTACCCTTCAATATATAAATATTCTGAATCTTTGAGAGCTGCTTCTTTAATTTCAGATTTGGAATACGACTCAGTTATTCCCAAAAAAGTATTCATAGTTCTTGAAGCATCTATAGAAGTCAACACCAAACATTTTCCAGTAATCCCAGGCTCCAAATCTTCTACTTCAAGATTTGAATCCACTCCATTGGAATTTAGGTCTGTTTTATAAAACTCTCCTAACTCATCATTCTCCACCTTACATGAATAATAGCTAGACCCACCAAATTGACTAACCGCAATAATTGAATTCGCTGCAGAACCTCCACATTGCATGTTGCTATTATTCATATCAATAGCATTTGAAATCCTGGTTTGATTCTCTTCATCAACCAATGTCATTAACCCTTTTTCAATATTATTGTCTTGCAAGAACTTATCATCCACTTCGGTTACTATATCCACCAAGGCATTGCCTATTCCGTATACATTGTATTTTTTGTTCATTTTATAAATAGTTTCGTTTTCAATGTTTTGTGAAATTTTTTGCAAATATATTGTATAATTATAAACTTTCTACTATCATTGCACCCCCAAATTAGGGTAACAGTAAAGCTTCTTTAGCTCAGCTGGTTAGAGCATCTGACTGTTAATCAGAG
>JAQWQH010000057.1 GCA_029244805.1 Flavobacteriales bacterium | reverse complement strand
GAATGCTTTATCAATATCATCATGGCTAACAACTAATGTGAATTCATTTGTGGTAGATATTATTTCGATAATATTAATTCCAGACCAAGCTAATTTTTTGAAGATGTAATAGTACAAGCAAGATACTTCTGTGTTTTTCATCGGAAGTTTAACAGTAATAGAAGATAAGTCACTTTTTGAAGTAATTAAATGCTCTTCTATGAACTCTTTCTCTATTGACTCCTTTAAAGAATTGCTTATTATGATAGTCGTTTCGTAAATTCCTTGCGAAATTGTATGAAAGTGTTTTCTGTTTTTACTAGCCTCGTCCAATAATGACTTCTGACTTCCTATGAGTGTATTTGAATTTTCATATGTGTAAGCTCTCAAACTAGACCGGACGATGATGTCTCCAATATTATTTACAAAATCTTTAATGCCAATATTTATTTTGTAATAGTAACTAGGTTCCAGGCGATTAATAGCCATTACAATAGCACCTTCTTTGATGGTTTCGCCCATTGCATCCTCAACCTCTTGTCTAATTTTTCGAGCTAGAGAAGATACATTTATTAGTTTCTCTGCAAGTGCTTCCTCAAGAAATGGAGAAGTAACAATAATTTTTTCAACTGTTTTAGATATAGATCCCATGTTTAAAATTTAACGAAATGTTTAAAATGCGAACAAACATATGAATTTTAGAACAAGAAACGAATAAAAAAATACATTTGTGCCTTATATGTTTAAAATAAAAGAAATGAACGTTAAGAATTTAATGCAATCTGCTGAGGAGAACAGCACTCCTTTCTACTATTACGATATGAAATTATTGGAAAATACGTTAGATAAGTTAAAGGTTGCTGCAGATAAATATACGTATAATGTTCACTATGCATTGAAGGCAAATACTAATGGCAGAGTATTGGATTTAATATCTAGTTATGGATTTGGTGCTGATTGTGTTAGCGGGAATGAAATTGGCAAAGCTGTAGCTCACGGATTTTGTCCGGATCAAATTGCTTTTGCGGGAGTTGGTAAAACAGATAGAGAGATAGAAGTAGGATTGGAGAATGATATTTTTTGTTTCAATTGTGAGTCTATGCAAGAAATAGAGGTCATTAACGAGATAGCAACGAGAGAAAAAAAGATAGCGGATATTGCTTTGAGGATAAACCCTAATGTTGATGCTCATACACATAAATATATTACAACAGGCAGAACCGAGAATAAATTTGGAATTCTTGTAACGGAAATGGCTGCTGTTATTAAATTAATTGAGGAATGCAAGAATGTCAACTTAATTGGGTTGCATTTTCATATTGGCAGCCAGGTTACGGATTTGATTGCTTACAGGGATTTATGTTTGCGTGTAAACGAAATTCAAAATTGGTTTGACAAGCAGAATATAAAACTTAGGCATATTAATGTTGGTGGAGGTTTAGGTATTGATTATGATAATCCAGATGATAATCCAGTTGCTGACTTCGAAAGTTTTTTCTCAATTTTTCATACATATTTAAAGTTAAGAAACGGTCAGGAATTACATTTCGAATTGGGTAGATCCATTGTCGGTGTAATTGGTAATCTTATTTCAAAAGTATTGTATGTTAAAGAAGGAGTTAGTAAAAGTTTTGCAATACTTGATGCAGGAATGACCGAGTTAATAAGACCGTCATTGTACAATTCTAAGCATAAAATTGAAAATTTATCAAAACACGCAAATTCTTCTAATTCTTTTTACGACGTTGTTGGTCCTATTTGCGAATCTTCTGATTGTTTTGGTGTCGAAATTAATTTACCTAAAACTACTAGAGGTGATATTATTGCCATTAGATGCGCTGGTGCATATGGAGAGGTTATGGCAAGTAATTATAATTTAAGAGAGAAACCTTTGGCCGTGTATTCTGGAAATTAAAATATGTATTTTAATCGGAGCTTTTGTTTCATCAATAATATATTTTGGATAAGTAAGCTTAATGATTCTTTTATATAGTGGTTTATACGTTTGTTAGTTCTAGGTGAATTATTATTTTTGCACAGGATGATTTCTCTCCCACGCTGAATTTTCGATATTCTTTCGAAAAGATAAAGGTATAGTAGGAATGGCTTTTAATTCATTAATAAAAACATTCAAAAATGGCTATTTTAGAACATTTAACATCGCAACAAGCGATAGATTTAGAAAACAAGCATGGAGCGCATAATTATCATCCTTTACCGGTAGTTTTGAGTAAGGGTGAAGGTATATATGTTTGGGATGTCGAAGGAAAAAAATATTATGATTTTTTGTCTTCTTATTCAGCAGTAAATCAAGGGCATTGTCACCCAAAAATTATAAAAGCTTTAACTGATCAGGCAAGTTTATTAACGCTCACTTCTCGAGCATTTCACAATGATGTATTGGGGAAATATGAGGAATATGTTACCGGCTTATTTGGTTATGATAAAATTTTGCCAATGAATACAGGTGTTGAAGGCGGTGAGACGGCTTTGAAGCTTTGTAGGAAGTGGGCTTATAAAGTAAAAGGCATTGAAGAAAATAAAGCCAAAATTTTATTTGCAGAAAATAATTTTTGGGGAAGAACCTTAGCGGCTGTATCTTCTTCTACAGATCCGAGTGCTTATGCTGATTATGGTCCTTACCTTCCTGGTTTTGAAATTGTTAAATACAATGATTTGAGTGCTCTAGAAAAAGCTTTAGAAGATCCTAATGTAGCTGGTTTTATGGTGGAGCCTATTCAGGGTGAAGCAGGAGTAATGGTTCCAGATGAAGGTTATTTGAAAAAGGCATATGATTTATGTAAGTCTAAAAATGTATTATTTATTGCAGATGAGGTGCAAACTGGTATTTCAAGAACAGGGAAGCTTTATTGCTGCCAGCATGAAAATATAAAACCGGATATCTTAATCTTAGGAAAAGCCCTTTCGGGAGGTGTTTTTCCAGTTTCAGCTGCATTAGCTGATGATGAAATAATGATGACCATTAAACCGGGTGAGCATGGTTCTACTTTTGGAGGAAATCCCTTAGGTTGCAAGGTTGCAATGGCAGCTCTTGAGGTAGCTGTTGAGGAAAACCTTGCGGAGAATGCTCAAGAGTTGGGAGAGCTTTTCAGATCTGAATTAAGTAAGTTTATTAAAACTTCAAATATTGTTAACGGTGTAAGAGGCAAGGGCTTGTTGAATGCAATTCTTATCAACGATACAGAAGATAGCTCTACGGCATGGGATATATGCATGGCCCTAAAAGAAAATGGATTGTTGGCGAAACCAACACATGGTAATATTATTCGTTTTGCTCCGCCTTTGGTTATAACAAAAGAACAACTACTAGATTGTGTCGGAATAATAGAAAAGACGTTAATAGATTTTTCAAAATAAACTAAGATCAAATAAACAAAAAAGCCCATCCTTTTTGGTGGGCTTTTTTGTTTTCCTAAATTCCTAAATTCCTAAATAAAAGAGATTTAGTATTGGGTAATCTTGTTGTTAATGAGTTTATCATATATCTTGTGTATAAGTAATAATTGTCTAGAATGAATATTTTAAAACACATATTATTATTAGCCGTCATGCTGAACTCGTTTCAGCAGCTTTCCATTGCGCAAAGCTACGAACCAATAATATTAGAAAGTGGCGACACCCTACAAACAGGAGTGCCCATTCCGGCACACGGTAAAGTTATTCCCCCCGATAGCGTTAGTAAACCAAATGTTGTACAAGTAGGAATACCCAAAGTAGACTCTGCTAACACGAACGTACACCCAGTTGGCATCCCTAAAGTAATTACAATAAATCAAGACTCATTGGTTACCCTTCTATTTGGGGAGGGCAATGGAGGGGTTATAGTAAACTCCATTGGCGACACTGTACCAACAGGCTTGCCTATATCAACAATTGGCAAT
>JAQWQH010000053.1 GCA_029244805.1 Flavobacteriales bacterium | reverse complement strand
GGAATCTCAGCCGAATACTATCATGCAGGGATTACACCCGAGAAAAGAAGCCTAATTAAAGCTAATTGGTAAAGAAATAAAACCCGAATAATTGTTGCTACCAACGCTTTCGGGATGGGAATTGATAAGCCTGAAGTTCGCTTCGTTATTAATTTAGCATTAACTGATTCAATAGAGGCATATTTTCAAGAAGCTGGAAGAGGTGGTCGGGACGAAAAAAAAGCGTATGCTGTTTTACTTATTAATGAGAATGACCGAATCAACTTAATCAATAGAGTTGAAAAAAGCTTTCCTGAAAAAGAGCAAATTAAAAAAGTGTACTTCGCTATCTGCAACCAACTAAGAATTGCAATTGGCGCAGGCGAAAACGCTACCTACCCATTTAACATTAACGATATAAAGGCGCAACAAAACCATAATGCATTGGAAATTTACAATTCCGTCAAATTCCTCGAGCAAGCTGGATATTTCGAATTAAGTGAAGCTTTTTTCACTCCCTCGCGCTTAAAGATCGAAATGAATAGCAGTGAATTGTATGAATTTCAGGTTAGAAACAAAAAATACGACCCCTACATTAAATTACTCCTGAGAAGTTATGGTGGTTTATTCGATGATTTTTCTAAAATTAAAGAATTTGACTTAGCCACCCGTTCAAAAAAAACCATCAGTGTTATTCGAAAAACATTAAGAGAACTGCACAAGCTTGAAGTAATAATATACGAGGAACAAAACGACCTTCCATTATTAACTTTTCTGCAGCCAAGAGTGGACTTGAAACACCTTCGTTTACGCAATGAAATTTATGATACTAGAAAAGAAGATGCTTTGATAAAAATGAAAGCAGTAATCAACTATGCATTTTCAAATGATACCTGCCGCAGTCAATTGCTTCTAGCTTATTTTGGCGATTCCAATGCTGATTGTGGTGTATGCGATGTTTGTCTTTCAAAAAAGCGGGACAAAAACCTGAATTCGAAGCAGTTTAAGGAAATTCAAAATGATATTATCACCTTATTGAAAAATACATCTTTAGAGCCTCGCGAACTGACAACAAAACTAGCTTCTAAACACGAAGAAAAGAATATTCGAAGTATGGTACAGTGGTTGCTTAATGAGAACATTATACAACTAAACGAATTGAATAAAATTAACATAGCATAATGCGTCTTTTGGTTCTTATTTCTTTTTTATTATTTGCTTTTCAGTCAATTGGTCAGTCCGACAATGTTTCTGTTCTCTTGAAAAAAGGGAATGGTTTTTTAACAAAAAAAAACTATTCCCAAGCTAATTACTATTACAACTTAGCAAAATCATCCATTTCTTCAGATAAATCAACTGAAAGGATGAAAAAATTAATTGAAAGTAAAATTATTACTTCTGACAGCTTGCATGCTTATTCTTCCAGAAATCCGGAATTTATAAAGCTATTGAGAACCGCAGATAGTCTGAAGTCGTGCTGCAAAATTGTTTCTGTACAAAAATTTAAACAAGCTTCAAAAATCAACAGCCAATTTGATTACCCAATTAATAGAATTAAAAATATAATCCTAAATTCACCTGAAGTAAAAAAACAACTTCTAGTAATAGAAGCGCGCAAAAATCGAAAAAAATATACATCAGAAATTGAACTGGCAAAATTCTATTATGAAAAAGGCGACTTATTTAAAGCTATGCGTTTATTTGAACGAACAAGTACAACCTTCAAAGATGACACGTTGGCAAAAGGGCACTTCAAAAAACTGAAGATGCAATTAGTTAACGAAATTGAAGTCTTTAACAATCTTATTTATCTTGGTGACTCATTATACAAACTAGAAAAATTTAAAGGCGCTAAATCAAAATTTGAAAAAGCTTTAACTATCGATGAGGAATGCAACTTATGCTTTATCAGAATAAAAAGTGCTGACTACTTTATTACAAACAATAAACAAAATACAGATTGGAATCTACTTAAAATAGAAGCTGACACCAATTTTCTGATTGGAAATTACGAAATGGCTCGCTATCAGTTTATGTGGCTGTATAAACACGATAAGAATGATTTATACGCAAGTAATAAAATAGAAGAGATTGAAACAATACTGAAAGATGAAATAGATGACAGAATGATGAGCGTTAATGCGCGCCTGTTAATCGAAAAAGCGGACCAAGAGTTCATACTTGGCAACTATGGAAACGCTGAAGTAATTTACCGAAAAATTGAGAATCGATACAGTAAATCGATTGATTATTTAGTTTACGTAAAACAAAGAATTAAGGATTGCATTTACTACCAAAACAGACACTAACTCATTAAGCTTTTAAAGCCTTAGACTTTGCTTCTTTTCGAATAGCTAAAAAAGAAAGAGCTATTAGCGCAAATATTGTATACCAAATCCACATTGGAAATGCCGGTGTTTCTCCCCTAGCATAGCTATGCAAGCCTTTTGACAAGTAATAATTAACTCCAACAAAAGTCATTAAAACCGTCGAAAAAGCAAATATTGAAGCAAGATTAAAAGTTAACTTTCCTTTTGCCTTACCTGGCATAAATCTTAAGTGGAGTACAATTGCATAAACTAATACAATAACTAAAGCCCATGTTTCTTTTGCATCCCAACCCCAATAGCGTCCCCAAGATTCATTTGCCCATACTCCACCTAAAAAGGTACCTACAGTAGCTAACACAATTCCAATAATTATTACCATTTCATTAATATGAGTAAGTAATAATACGCTCCTTGAAATCCTTTTTTTATTAGAAGGATTTTTTAATAAATAGAATAACAAATTAATTAACCCCAAAATAAATCCAACACCAAAAAAACTATAACTAAGCGTAATACATGCAACATGAATTATTAACCAATATGACTTTAATACAGGCTGCAAACTTGTCAATTGAGGATCAAAACTACTATGACCAGCGGTCATCAAAATTAAAAACGCAATTAAAACCGTAGCTGCTAAAATTAATTTTGTGTATTTGATAAACACAAAACCAATCAATAAACTTCCCCAAGAAATAAACACCAAAGCTTCATATCCATTACTCCACGGAGCATGTCCAGTAAGATACCACCTCAAACCAAGACCAAAAGAGTGATAGAGAAAGCATACCGCTACAATGCCAACTAAAAACCAAATTACAGCGTTTAGTATTTTGCTCTGTTTTTCTTTTAAAACCTGAATTATCGTAAGCACCAAAAGAAACAAAGCAAGAATTGAATAACCTCTTTCCAAGTTTTTAAAAATATTTGTTTTGTTATAATATATTTCAAGCTCCACCATACTTTCGGAAGGTAGCAGTCCATCAACATCCCAATCTCGCTGCTGCTGAATTAAGTTGTTTAGTATCTTTTCTGGAATACTATCATTTCCATTTGTTTTTGCGGAATCTAAATAAATCATATAGGCTTTAAACTGTAAAGCGTAGCTCAAATCAATATCCTCAGAATGACCAGAAACGGGAATAAAGGCGGCCGAATCCGTAACACTCACCCAATTATTGGTTTCACTTCCTTCAACCGGCACGATAACATACATCTGACCATAGAAAGTCATTAAAAGAATATTCAACCTTTCGTTGACTTTTAACAACTCCTTATCAAACCCATTTTGCTCAATCGGTTTTTTTGCATTTGATTCTTTAAATTTCTCAATTAATTCTGGCTTTACGTTCCAAGTTAAACTATCCGCCATAAAATCGTTAACAGATGCATAACTCCCATCAATTCCTAATAATTCTCTAACACCAGTATTGCCCCGTATATAAATCAATTCTTGTTGAGCCCAATAAGTTGGATTAAGGGGGATGTCTAGATATAGTTGCATAGCATCTATCTTTCCAACTTCCTTAAAATCAAATTTATCTTTCTTACTGACCTTATGAAAAATGTCATAAGCCAAAGAATGGCTCGGCTTAAATCTATCGTTACTTAGAACTTGGACCCTCCCAAACTTATCCGCTGCCTCCGGACTTACAACTTTGATTTGAGATACTCCATGAAAAGATGTAAGTACTAATAAAACAGTCAATGCCTTGCTTACCGCTTTTTTGTTTAGCTTAATCACTTTTTTCAACAACTCTCTGAAACGCCCATTTGGATTAAAAAGAGACAATAGAAAACCTAGCGCCAGCAATATATACCCTATGTAAGTTATCCATGTACCCCAAAAATCATGATTTACAGATAATATAGTAGTCAACTCATCTTTGGGATCATAAGATGATTGAAAAAAACGATAACCTCCGTGATCCATGACATTATTCATAAAGATGGTATACGGCTCTTCCAAATCAACCCTGTCATCCATTAAAGTAACATGGCTTAAAAAAGATGAAGGACTTACTCCTCCTGGATATTTCTCTAGAACAAAATCATCCAAACGAATTGAAAAGGGAATTTTAATCTCACGCGAACCATAGCCCAACTTAAATAACAAATCACCTTCCTGATGCATAACGTAGTCTGGCGAATATCCTTGACCCCCAAAAAGTGGGATTTCTATATCCTCACCTTGATAGTTTAAGTTAATAACCAATACATCTTGACCTTTCTTTTCTTCTTCAGCTTGACTAATTATGGATTTTGCACTTTCATAAAATTTATTAACCATTATTTGGTTGCCTCCAGTAAACAGTAAATACCGCAAGCCGATTTGATGAACTGAATCCCTTTTTAAGGTATCGAACCCTAGTTCACTCGTAGATTTACTTCTATCCTCAACTGACAATGCAAGCATATTTCTACTCAAAATATCAACTGGAGAATAAATTTGTAGGTTATCTCCGTTGCCTATAAACTGTATAGCATCTTTTCTATCGTTATTATTGTAGGCAAAAGTTAGCCCTTCAAAATCCCTTGCTTCCCCATTTTTCAGCTGTAGTTTTTGGCGCCCAGCCAACATTATTTCAAGAATATCTTCACCGCCCTCGATATCTTCTTCTAACTCAACAATTGCATTTTTTATAAATCGCTTGTAAGAAATCTCTATTTTGTCTTTTCCTGGAAATTCTATTGGAATAGTAAATGAATTGTCCGTAATAGTTGTCAGGCGCAAAAGCTTATCGTAGGTATACTGCTTTTCTTGCGCTTGATCACGAATATAAATTTGCAAATAGGATTCAGCACTAAACATTGTTTCGGATGTTTCTCCTTCTTTTATGGGCATAACACCTTCAAAACCGGTATATCGAGTTACTCCAGCTCCAATAATAACAACAATAAAAGCCACATGAAACATTAGACTGGGAATTTTCCTTTTTTGAAGCAAACGATACTTACCAATGTTTCCGATAAAATTAATTACTAGCAGTATCAAGACTAATTCAAACCATCGAGCATTATAGACAATTACTTTAGCTGTTACGGTATCAAAGGAATTTTCAATTAAAGTCGCTCCACCAACAGCAATAGCGAATATAAAAAGTAACATCCCCATTAAACGTGAAGAAAAAAGAAATTTATAAATTGCTTGCATTCGCTAAAATTGTGGTACAAAATTAATGATAATAACACACTACAATACCCAAAACATATATTATTTTAGCAGAAAAATGGCACTTATGAATTATACCAACGACACTTATAAATCTCATGATGGAAATGAACTCGTTACGTATAAATGGGACTGCGAACAACCTAAAGCCATTATTCATATCGTACATGGCATGGGCGAACATGCGGAGCGCTATGATCATTTTGCTTCAGCAGCAAACAACCAAGGCTTTCTAGTGCACTCAAGTGATTTAAGAGGACATGGTAAAACCGCAGGAAAACTGGAGAATGTAGGTCAATTTGCTATGGAGGATGGCTGGAACAAAGTGGTAAGAGACATTATTGGACTGAGTTATCGTATCAAAACAGAAAACCCAAAGCTTCCACTTTTCATTTTAGGACACAGCATGGGGTCATTTATTGCAAGAAATGTTGCTTATGCCGATACAGAAGTAGCGGATGGATACATATACTCTGCAACAGCAGGGCACCCGGGATTAATTGGTATAATTGGAAAAAGTGTAGCTAAAATAAACAGTAAACTGACCGGAAGAAAGCACAGATCCAAATTCATGACAAAATTAGCATTCGGAGATTTCAACAAAAAATACAAAAATCCTCGAACGGAAAAAGATTGGCTAACAAGAGATGAGACGATTATAGATAAATACATGGCTGATCCATATTCCATGCAAATTTTTACCTCTCAATTTTACACGGACCTACTACACGGTGTTCTAGATATGAACGACTTTTCCAATATGTTGCAATTAAACAAACAAACCCCGGTTCTGCTCTTTGCTGGAGATATGGATCCGGTTGGAAATTATGGTAAAGGACCTCAAGAGGTATATGATAAAATGAAACGTGCCGGTGTTGAAAATATTGAATTAACTATTTTTTCGGAAGGTAGGCATGAAATGTTAAACGAAACGAACAAGGAAGAAGTTTATCAATTAGTATTCGACTGGCTAGAAAAAAAATGCACGAAATAACCAAGACTTTCCAAAATGATCAACGAAAAACTGGCAACTGTTAAAAAAAATATTCCTTCTAATGTTACTTTGGTCGCAGTTTCTAAAACCAAACCGAACGAACTGATAGAAGAGGCATATAAAGCTGGCCAAAGAATATTTGGAGAAAACAAAGCACAAGAATTAAAAAATAAAGCTGAAGTTTTACCCAAAGATATTCAATGGCACTTTATAGGACACCTGCAGCGAAATAAAGTAAAGTATATTGCTCCACACACTAGTTTAATTCATAGTATTGACTCAATACAACTTTTAACAGAAGTAAATAAGCAAGGGCTCAAAAACAACCGAATAATTGATTGCTTGCTGCAATTCCACATCGCCACAGAAGAATCTAAGTTTGGATTATCCCTAGAGGAGGCAACGGAACTTTTAAATTCCAATGACTTTTTAAACCTAAAGAACATAAAAATAGTTGGTGTAATGGGAATGGCTAGCTTTATCAATAATGAAGAACAGGTCAGAAATGAATTTATTCGGTTAAAAGATATATTTACCCAATTAAATAATAACTTCTTCAATCAGACTGGAACCTTCCAAACTATTTCGATGGGCATGAGTGGAGATTATAGAATAGCCATAGAAGAAGGATCAACAATGATTAGGGTTGGAAGTGCAATTTTCGGAAACCGCAACTAATTTGATTAAACACATATATTTTATCGATACATATTGAGACTCATCGACAATAAAACCTTATTAGGCTAATTTCAAACGCCGAATTCATTAATATCTTTACTTTTACCACAGGGGTAGTAAAGAAATGTTGCTTTACAGCAATTTTTTTTTCAGGGAGTCTTTCTTAAGACTCCCTTTTTTTATGCTTATTTTTGCCAAAAAAATATTCGCCCTAATTATTTCAATTAATGGAAAAAGAAGCAAAAATCATTGAACAACTTAAAACAGAACTTACTTTTACGGATGAGCTAAAATTATTGAAAACTCTGGAAAAGGTTAAAGGAAAGGGGAATGACCAAATGGTAGATCCTATTTTGAGACTCTATTCGTCAACTAAGCATGACTCTGTAAAAAAAGCAATAAAAGGTCTGTTGAATGAATTAAAGCAGACTAAAGGCACCAGTGTTTTAATTGAAAAACTGAAGAATTGCGACAATGAGCTAAAGGAAGTAATCTTAGGAGCTCTGTGGAGTGCTGGACTTAACCCAATAGAATATTTGCCAGAAATTGTTGAAGCCGCATGCAGCAGCAATGCTTATATAGTTGCATTTGAAGCTTTAACCGTGCTAGAAAACCTGGAAGGACCATTTGATGAAGAAAAAATTTCAGAAGCTAAATTGATTATCAACGATTACTTCGCAAATCCTCATGAAGAAACCAAACAATTGATTTCAGTAATTCTAGGACTACTCAATCAAATGGACAATAGCCTAGACGCTTAGTTTTTAACAACTCTTAAAACCTCTCTCACATCGTTTTTCTCAAAAAAGAGAAAATACATTCCTGAATTCAAGTTACTGATATCCAATAGGTTTTCAAACTCTCCAGATTGCACTATCTGACCAATACTGCTAAATACTTGATAGCGTATTGGCGTATTGTATGGGTTCAAAACAGATACTAACCCTTTAGTTGGGTTCGGGTAAACTTTAAATATATTTTCTGTAACCAACTCTTCAATAGTTGAAATAAAAGATGGATTCCCCATATATAGTGAAACACCACCTCTTTTTGTTCCAACAAGCAGGTCTGGATAATTGTCACTATTTAAATCACCTAATGCAGGAGCTGCATTTGGACCGATATTAATATTTGACACCAAAGTATCTACGATGTTAAATGTTCCGGTCAAGTTATTATCAATGTTATTATAATGATGTACAGCTCCATTTTCAGTTCCAACAAACATTTGTATTTCGTTCATCGTATCTCGGAACAGCGCAGGGATACTATTGCCAATTGTTGTCCACCATTCACTTACATCAATTTCTCCAAACGTTTCTGTGCGGAATCTGAACACATAACTACTTTGGCTTCCCATATTTTCATAATAATTCAAATTACCATTCTCTTCACCAATTATTAAATCATAGTCTAAGTCACCATCTATATCAAACAAATAAGGTTTTGCCGCATAACCAACGTCAATTGGAGTACCGTTATCGTCCTGCAATTGCGGAGCCATTAACACAAAGCTCATTGAATTTGAACTCCCTGAAGTATTCATAAAATAATGAATATACCCGTCATGTGTCCCACAAATCATGTCAACATCTCCATCGTTATCCATATCTGAGAACGTTGGGTAAATACCTTTACCCAATCCTAGCCCAGACAAACCTTGAAAATCATCCGTCACCAATTCAAATTCCGGAAAAGAAATCGAACCAACATTCTGATACAAACCTATTTGACTTCTATAATTATCCGGAAATGACATATCAAAAATTCCGAAATTAGAAATAAATAAATCTGTTAAGCCATCATTATTATAATCAAACAACACAGGAAAAGCACTCCTTCCCTTTTCAATCATTTGATCTTGCATAAAATCATTTTGAATGTGTCCAAATGAAGGAAATGTGTTTGTTCCATAATTCCTATAATACCATACACTGTTGTAATTTTCCGATTCGTTATCAGAGTTTGGCGACACAATTAAATCTTTGATGTTATCATTATTTAAATCTTCATAAAAAGACCCAGGAAAAACCTGCATATCCACAGGCACAGTATTAGATGGAAAAGCGGTATCTTGAGAAAGAAACGAAGTATTCATGTTAACACCTAAATTATCATTTGTTAATGCCACTAAATTTTTAAAACTAACATCACCCAAAATTAAATCTTTGACTCCATCATTATTCAAATCCAAGGACAATACTGTAGATCCCGCATGCTTTAAAACTTCTCCTCCCTTTTGTGGATCTGAAATTCCAACTGTGCAAGTATCGAACAATACAGCGGTATTTGTTCCGAATCCAGTCTCCATAAAGTGCCCCCAACATTCATTTTTTAACTCATAATACAAGCTATCACAGCCATATCCTTCTTCTATCGAAAGATTCTTATGATATTCCACTCTGGATCCTATAACGCCAAAAGTCAAAACATCTAAATCACCATCGCCATCAATATCATTAATGTCTGGTATATCAGCTCTACTTACATATAAATTCACATAATTACCATACTGATTAGAAATAACGTAAGGGGTTGTTCCATTATGCGACACGTTCACAAAACTTAGGGTTCCTCCAGAACTGGTATTTTCCCAAACTCCTATACCTCC
>JAQWQH010000048.1 GCA_029244805.1 Flavobacteriales bacterium | reverse complement strand
GCTGGAGAATCTGAAATTTTGCAACCAGGACAAATAATATCTGCACGTAAATTACGAGATGAAAATTCAAGTCTGAAACGTAAGGATATGAAAGGTGCAGAGGCTAGAGATGCTGTTCCAGCAACTGCTAACCCGGTATTGCAAGGTATTACAAGAGCCTCTCTACAAACAGACAGCTTTATTTCTGCTGCTTCATTCCAAGAAACAACTAAAGTTCTTAATCAGGCTGCTGTTAATGGAAAAGAAGATGTTTTAAGAGGGTTAAAAGAAAATGTAATCGTTGGACATAAAATACCAGCAGGTACGGGTATGCGTCAGTTCCAAGATCTATTGGTAGGTTCGAAAGAAGAATACAACAGACTTGTAGGAGAAGACGAAGATGTAACAATAGGGTCTCTTAAATAAACCCAAATTAATGTACTATAAAGCCTTCTCTCAATTTACATTGAGGTGAAGGCTTTTTTTTTAATTTAAAAAGTAATATTATGAGTGAAGAAAATAAAAATCAACAGGGACTTAATATCGAATTGAACGAAGAGATCGCTGAGGGGATATATTCTAACTTGGCAATAATAACGCATTCCTCATCTGAATTTGTGTATGATTTTATCAGAATAATGCCAGGTGTTCCAAAGGCTAGAGTTAAATCTAGGGTTGTTATGACTCCGGAACATGCTAAAAAATTAATGAGAGCTTTAGCAGATAACATCTCTAAGTATGAAAGTGTGCATGGAACGATCAAAGAAAGCACGGGTCCAGAAAATGCTTTTCCACTTAATTTTGGTGGTCCAACCACCGAAGCATAGATAAAATAAAGTTATTATTAAATCGTTTAGGTTGTCGTCCATAATAGATGACAACCTTTTTTTATATTTTTACGTTAATATTCAGATACTTGAAGATTATCCTTTCCATACTGTTCTTGTTTCTACTGTTTGATTTTTTTTCACAAAGTAGTTCTGGGTTATCTTCCTATGTTGGGGGGGATACGGAAGAAATTGACACAACGAGTATAGATCAAATACATAGATACAATCAAGGTTTGGATTATTTATCAATAGGGAATATTGGGCTACCGGGTTATAATTTATTGTTTGACATCCAAGAGTATGCTAATTTTTCTCCAAGTCTATTTATAGGAGATAAAAAATATGTGTCAAAACAATTTGATGTCAAAAAGCCTTATACAGAGTTAAATTATATTCTTGGATCAAAAGAAGAGCAAGTTCTGAAGGTACTACACACGCAAAATATATCTCAATTGTCTAATTTTTCTTTTGGTTTTGATAAAGTCAAATCAAAGGGGTTTTATAATAACCAAGCTTCTAGTAATAATCATTTATATGCAAATGCATGGTTTAAAACAAAAAACGAGCGATACAAAGTCAGTCTAAATATTGACCACGAGAGAATTTTCAACGAACACAATGGAGGAGTATTATATGACAGCCTATTTGAACAAGACCTTTTATTAAATAGAAATCGAGAGTTAATGGATGTGAACCTGTCATTTGCTTCTTCAACAATTAACAGGACGAATCTTCAGTTGGATCAACAATTTCAATTTTCTCAATCTTTTGATTCACTAAATAATGGATTTTCTCATATTCTTTACGCTAAAGTATCGGGGTATAAAAATGACCGTGTTTTTAAAGATTCGCTATTGAATATGAGCTATTATAGTCAAATATTAATTGATTCAGTAATCACAAATGATATTATTAAATATGAGGGAGTTAACGGAATAGTCGGATATCAATTCAATAAATATAAAGAACGGAATAATTTGAATTTTTCAACTTTCGTTAAATGGGAAGGTATTAACTATGAGCAATACATAATTGACACTTTAGTAACATCTTTAAGCATTGGAACGAATTTGCAATTCAAAGGAAATAAGTTTCGTTTTCAGTTGGATGGAAATTATTATTTAAATGGCTTTCGGGAATTGAATTATGATGTCAAAGGATTGCTGAACTATGAACTCACTCAGGATTGGTCTATTGGAGTAATGGGATCATACCAAGGCATTTCTCCATCTTTAGATTTGCGCTCATATTATGGGAACAATATATCTTGGCAGTATACATTTTCTACAACGGAATATTTAAGTGTCTCGGGAATTTTGACCTCTAAAAAACACAAAGTAGGTTTGAATGCAGTTTATAACGATATGTTCAACCCTATTTTCTTCAATTTTATCGGCGAACCACAGCAAATAGATGGAATTGCGCAACTAATTCAGTTTTCAGCACAAAAAGAATTTAATCTAAAAAAATGGTCATTAATTCCAAAAATGGTTTACCAATATAGTGGTGGATACAATATCTACAGACTTCCAGATTATTATGCAGATTTAACAATTGGTTTTAAGACCAAAATGTATAAAAATAACTTAAGTGTTTTTATTGGTGCTGACCTAGTTTATTACGCTCCAACGGATATGATGTCATTTAACCCAATGATTAACCAATATAACTTAGATGACACTAAAATCGCAGGTAATTATCCATTTGTTGATGTCTTTCTTAATGCAAGAATAAAAACCGTTCGTTTTTTTTTAAAGGCAACCCATATTAATTCGGGGTTGTTAGGGTTTAATTATTATGGTGCACATAACTACCCGCTTAAAGACAGAACAATTCAATTTGGTTTGACATGGGTTTTCATTAATTAAGTCCTAACCATTAATTTCTGATAAGTGTCATTGAAATTTGTATAAATAGTTTGCAGTTTTGAAGCTATTTAAGAATTAACGTAATTGATAGGATTTGTTAATTAAATAACAATTGTCTGCTAGACAATGGTAAAGGCTACTGTGCTGAAGCATAAAAGGTTATGTTGGGTGTGTCCTAATGAGGATTATGTTCTGTTTTGTGAAATTTTAGTTTTTATTTACGAGAATTATTTTTGTAATATTGATATTGTTATGGCAACTATTCATTATTTTTTCGTAATCAGTTTTATCAATCTACGAACATAAGCATGCGAGTTTTTCTTTGGTTAATTTTTATTCTTATTAGTTTTTTGTCAAATTCACAATGTGATGTGACGATTACGGCTTCAACAACGGTTGTTCCTTGCGGAGGAGGACCAGTTACGTTAACGGCCACTGGTTCAGGATTTTCATCAGTTTTATTGGATAATGATTTTGATGGAGGCAGTGCTGGTCCAGGATGGAATGTTTCTCCAGCAGGTCAATTTGATAATCCTTGCGATCCCAGTATAGATGGTGGTACTTATATGTGGATGGGGTCATCTACAGCTGCTCCAAGAACACTAGAAACGGTTGGTATGGATTTATCTTGTGGAGGAGATGTGTGCTTTTTATTGGATTACTCAACTCAAGGAGGTTCCAGCCCATGTGAAGGCCCGGATTTAACAAATGAAGGGGTGTATTTTGAATATTCAATAGATGGTGGAGCTTCTTGGCTTACAATAGAATATTTCGAGCCCAATACTACTGGCTGTATTAATTCTAATAATGCTGGTACCGGGTGTGATGGTAATTATACTGCGTGGGGTGAGTTTTGTTAT
>JAQWQH010000046.1 GCA_029244805.1 Flavobacteriales bacterium | reverse complement strand
GACGAATTAATTCAACATGAAAAGGAAGTTGAGAAATACGATATCTCGTCGCTTCCAAAAGAATTGTTGTTTGAGTCAAAGCAGAAAGGATATGCGGATAGACAAATTGCACACTTAGTAAAATGCCTTGAAAGTGAAGTTTTTAATAAGAGGCAAGACCTTGGTGTTAATAGAGTTTACAAATTAGTTGATACTTGTGCTGCGGAATTTGAAGCGCAAACACCTTATTATTATTCTACATTTGACGAAGAGAATGAATCTGTTCCTTCGAACAAGAAAAAGATTGTTGTATTGGGATCTGGTCCTAATAGGATCGGACAAGGAATAGAATTTGATTATTGCTGTGTCCACGGAGTTTTGGCAGCAAAAGAGGAAGGATACGAAACGATCATGATTAACTGTAATCCAGAAACAGTTTCTACTGATTTTGATACTGCTGACAAATTATATTTTGAACCTGTATTTTGGGAGCATATTTATGATATTATTTTACAAGAAAAGCCTGAGGGCGTTATTGTTCAATTAGGAGGTCAAACAGCTTTAAAATTGGCTGAGAAACTTGAGCGCTACGGAATCAAAGTAATAGGGACAAGTTTCGATGCTTTAGATTTAGCAGAAGATAGAGGTCGATTTTCTAATTTACTAAAAGATTTAGATATTCCATATCCAAAGTTTGGTGTTGTGGAAAGTGCTGAACAAGCAATTGAACTTTCTCGAGATCTTGGTTTTCCCTTACTAGTAAGGCCATCATACGTTCTTGGAGGAATGAAGATGAAGATTGTTATTAATGAGGAAGAATTAGAGCATCACGTAGTGGATATCCTACGTGATATGCCAAATAACCAAATTTTATTGGATCATTTTTTAGGTGGAGCAATCGAATGCGAAGCAGATGCGATTTGTGATGGTGAGAATGTGCAAATTATAGGAATAATGCAGCATATTGAACCGGCTGGGATACATTCTGGTGATTCTTATGCGGTATTGCCTCCCTATAACTTAGGGGATTTCATAATTCAACAAATTGAGGAGCACACAAAGAGAATAGCTGTGGCGTTAAAAACAGTAGGCTTAATCAATGTGCAGTTTGCAGTTAAGGATGATGTAGTTTATATTATCGAGGCCAATCCTAGAGCTTCAAGAACAGTGCCTTTTATTGCAAAAGCTTACGGTCAACCTTATGTCAACTACGCTGCAAAGGTAATGATGGGTAAAAAAGTTACAGACTTTACTTTTAATCCAAATATGGATGGTTATGCGGTCAAAATTCCGGTATTCTCATTTGAGAAATTTCCAAATGTCAATAAGGAACTAGGACCTGAAATGAAATCCACGGGAGAAGCTATTCAATTTATAAAAGATTTAAAAGATCCATTCTTCAGAAAGGTTTATTCTGAGAGAAACCTTTACTTGAGCAAGTAATATGCTGTTAGCAGGTTCTGGAGGTATTTATGAATTATTACTAATCATCTTGGTGGTTATATTAATATTTAATGGATTGAAACGCCAAAAAATTTTGAATCAAGTAGATTCAAAATTATCTACTCGGAATCGAAGACAGCATGATGAATCTACAACTCATAAAAAAGAAAAGTTAAAAGAAGGAGATTACATTGATTTCGAGGAAACTTCGGAATAATAAATTCTTTTATTCGAGACTGAGTATAACATTTATACTTATATCTTTACCCAACAACAAAAAACGATTAAATGACTATTGATTGGAAAAAAATGCTTCCACATTTGGTTGCGGTGTGCGTGTTTATTGGTATTGCAATGGCCTATTTTTATCCTGCTATGCAAGGTAATATGTTAAAGAGCCACGACATTAAAATGCATAAAGGGATGGCCAAGGAGACAGTTGATCACAGAGCTGATTTTGGAGAAGAACCTTTATGGACCAATTCCGCTTTTGGGGGAATGCCTGCAACTCAAATTACAGTTGTTTATAATTCAAATTTAATCGGCAAACTGCATAAGGTCTTTATGCTAGGATTACCACACCCAATAAATTATCTATTCCTTTATATGATAGGTTTTTACATATTCTTGTTGTGTATGAAAGTGGATCCTTGGCTTGCTTTAGCAGGAGCAATTGCATATGGTTTATCGTCCTATTTCTTCATTATTATGGGGGCAGGGCATAATTCAAAAGCCGTAGCAGTTGCATATATGGCTCCAGCACTTGGAGGATTTTTGTTAGCGTACCGAAATAAAGTGTTGTTAGGAACAGCTGTAATGACACTTTTTATGTCGTTGCAAATTAATGCCAATCATCCACAGGTTACTTATTATTTCTTTATAATGCTGTTCTTTATTTTTGTTTATTACGTTATCAAATATATCAAAGACAAGTCCTTACCCTCATTAGCAAAAAGGACAGGGCTTATTGCATTAGGAACGTTACTCGCTATATCAACGAATGTTCCAAATTTATATGGTACTGCTGAATATTCTCCGCATACACAGCGTGGAGGTTCTGAATTGACTCCAGTTAAACAGCTCAGTCAATATGCAAATGAGATTGACACGTTAGTGTTAAATAAATTGAAGTTATCGGGGTGTGATATGCCAAAATGTATTTTGGAAATGCCAATCTCGGAAATAGTTCAAAAAACAGGTTTAGATTCTTTAACAATTGATGGGGTATTTAAAGTTCTTACCAAAAGAGGTATGAAAAAGGATTATGCATTACAATGGAGTTATGGTAAGGGTGAGACCTGGAATTTTATGATTCCAAATGTGAAAGGAGGAGCCTCTGGAGCTTTGATTGGAGATGAAGAGTTTATGAAAGGTAAGGGTAATGAAGAATTGAAAGAAATTCTTCAATTGAATTATCAATTATACCAAAGCCAAGTTTCCAGTGATATTGTATCTACTTATTTTGGAAATCAAGCCTCAACGGCTGGTCCGGTTTATATTGGAGCAATTGTATGTCTCTTGTTTGTCTTGGGAATGGTGTTTTGGAGAAACAACTTGAAATGGCCATTACTAATTATGGTGGTTTTATCAATTATGCTTGCATGGGGCAAAAACTTAATGTGGTTGACAGATTTATTCTGGGATCATGCTCCCGTGTACAATAAGTTTAGAGCGGTAACAATAATATTAGTTATAGTTGAACTGATATTACCTATAGTTGGTTTTTTATGGCTTAAAGATGTTGTTAGGAATAAAGAATTGTTCCACGGAAAAATGATGATTTTTGGCAAGAAACAGGTTGACTCGAAAAAGCTATTTTTAGGAGCTTCAGGCTTTGTAGTTTTTGTGACATTATTATTTGCTGCAATGCCTGGGGCACTGGTTGACCTGCGAAGTGATAAGGATGCTTCTATTTTTGGAGCAGGTAATGTAAGTAAACAAATCACTGCAATGGTAATGAGTAATCCAGAACAATCCATACCACAAAATTATAATAGAGGCCCCGAACAATACGCGATGGAAGTTACCCAACACTATATGCCTAAACTTGAACAAGCAGAAAAACAGCTTGTTGCATATAGGGCTTCTGTTATTCAAAAGGATTCTTTTAGAAGTTTAATATTTATTTTACTGGCCATTGGGTTATTGTATCTCTTTATTTATAAAGAAATGAAGCCTGTGTATTTCACAATAGCTTTAGGCGGTTTAATTCTCTTTGACTTATGGAGTGTTGGTTTACGTTATTTAGATAATGAACCAGGACAGAATACTGAATATGCCCGATGGGAGAAAAGTGAAGAGAAATTGATTCCATTTACTCCTACTTATTCGGATGTTGCAATAATGTACAATGAGATTGCTGAAAACCCTAAATTAGGTGAAGAGATAGAACAGTTTATTCAGAAAAAAACAGCCGAAAAAAAAGAAGCTCTTACATACAGAGAAGATGCAAGTAAGCGATTTAGTAAGTTAAATCGATTGACTAACTATAGAGTTTTATTATTGGATCCCCCCTATTATTCTTATTCTCAGGAAACTTCTATATCTTATTTTCATAAATCTTTAGGAGGTTATCATGCTGCTAAAATTCAGCGATACCAAGATTTAATCGAGAGAAAAATGAGAGGTCAAATGCAGCTTGCGTCAAACCCAAACACATTGGGTCAGGCTAAAATATTAAACATGCTAAACACAAAATATATTATAGCCAATAAAGGAGGAGAAGGCCTTTTTATAGACATGAATGCTCCCGCAACTCTTTCTCCTGAGAATCAACAAAAAACACCGGGATTTATCAATTCAGCAGCATATGGAAATGCTTGGTTTGTGTCAGAGGTAAAACCATATAATTCAGCTGATGAAGAATTTATGGCATTAGATAAGGAAAATTTAGAAACTACCGCAATTACTGATGAGACTTATTCAAATGACAACGGGACCCTTTTCAACGATGGGATTTCTGGAACTTACACGAAAAATGGAAATGAAACGGTAACAATGACGTCTTACCGACCTAACGAGATTAAATACTCTTTGGAGAACGTTAATGGAGGAGAGCACTTTATTGTTTTTTCTGAAGTGTATTATGAATTAGGTTGGAGAGCATACGTAGATGGCGTCGTGACTCCAATTAATAGGGTTGACTATACTTTGAGAGGGCTTAAGTTACCTGAAGGGAGTAAAGAGGTAATTTTAAAGTATGAGTTGAAGTCTTTTGTTTCATTATCAAATATTGCGTTGGCGTCTTCTAGTTTAATCATTTTATTAGTTTTTGGTTTTGGTTACCTTTCTATAGTTAAAGGAAAAGATGATTAAAAAAGTTTTAATTATAACTTATTACTGGCCACCTAGTGGTGGTGCAGGGGTGCAGCGATGGTTGAAATTTGTAAAGTATTTAAGAGAGTACGGATGGGAACCTGTTGTTTTTACAGTAGAAGGAGGTGAGGTTCCAGTGCTTGATTACTCTTTGAAAAAAGATATTCCCGACAACGTTGAAGTTTTAAGAGAACCAATTTGGGAACCCTATACATTTTATAAAAAAATAATAGGTCAAAAAAAAGAGGATAAAATTCAAACAGGTTTTTTAACAGAAAATAAGAAGCCAAAATTGATGGAAAGATTTTCGATTTGGGTTAGGGGGAATTTATTTATTCCGGATGCTAGAAAATTTTGGATTAAGCCTTCTGTAAAGAATCTTTCGAATTACTTAAATGAAAATAAAGTTGATGCAATAGTATCTAATGGTCCTCCTCATACCACGCATATGATAGGATTAGCATTAAAGAATAAATTTAATATTCCTTGGCTTGCTGATTTCAGAGATCCCTGGACGAATATTGATTTTTATGATAAATTGATGCTTTCAAAGTGGGCAGATAAGAAACATCATCGCTTGGAAGATGCGGTAATAAAACATGCAGATGCATTGGTAACCGTTAGCCCAAATTGGGCGAAAGATTTTAAAGATAAATCGAAGCGAGATTTCAATGTTATTTATAACGGTTTTGATGAAAAGGATTTTACGTGTAAAGAAGTAGAATTGGATCAAAAATTTTCTATAGTTCATATAGGGTCAATGAATAAGGATAGAAACCCTCATAACCTTTGGAAAGTTTTAGGAGAAATTTGTTCTGAAATTGAGGGTTTTTCTAAAGATTTAGAAATTAAAATGGTTGGACCTACGGATATCGCGATTAAAAAGGCGCTACATGAGAACAATTTAAACGAAAACCTTAACAAGATAGATTATGTCCCCCATAGTGAGGTTGTAACGTACCTGTTAGGTGCTCAATTATTGCTTTTGCCAATAAATGACACACCAAATTCATTGGGAGTAATACCCGGTAAATTATTCGAATATTTAGCCGCAAGACGACCAATTATCTGTATTGGTCCACTGAAAGGAGATTCATGCAGAATCATTAATGAGACCGAGGCTGGTTATACTTTTTCTTTTAACAACAAATCTGATTTGAAGACAACATTAATTTCATTATACAATGAATTTACTGAAATAGGAAAAGTTGAATGTTCTAGTAATTCAATCGAGAAATTTTCAAGAAGAAATTTAACAGGTCAAATGGCAGATCTGTTAAACGAAATAGTTTGATTTTGATAAATGGATAAAAAGAAAGTTTTATATATACATTCTCTAAACACTTCTTTTGTTAGGAAGGATATTGGTTTGCTTGAAGCAAATTTTATTACTAAAAAATCATTTTTCAATCCTAACAAAAAACCGTTAGTTCCGTTTCAATTTATAAAGCAATTTTTCTTTTTATTATTTAATATATGGGGGAGTAACATTGTGATTGTTCAGTTTGCCGGGTATCAATCTTTTTTACCTGCATTTTTCTCTAAAATATATAGAAAACCATGTTTAATAGTATTAGGTGGAACAGATTGTGTTAGTTTTCCTTCTATAAACTATGGAAATTTTAACCGTCCTATTTTAAAAACATTTACGGCTTGGTCTTTGAAATTAGCTACTCATTTTGCGCCTGTTCATAAGAGCTTGGTCGAATCCAATTATACCTACACAAAAGACGATTACCCTAAACAAGGGTATAAAACATTTTGCCCTAAGATTAAAGGAGGGTATACCGAATTGTTTTATGGATATGATGCTACACAGTTTAGAAATGATGAATCGAAAACCCCTAATTCGTTCATTACAGTTGGATTTCTTAATTATCCGAATTTTTATATAAAAGGTATTGATTTGATTGTCGAAATGGCAAAAAGTTATCCAGATAATAGATTTACAGTAGTAGGAGGAACAATCGATGATATTCCTGTAATAAATATACCGCCAAATGTTAAATTGGTTGACTCTGTATCTTACGATGAATTAAAAGCGCTTTATGCCAAGCATGAGTTTTATTTGCAACTATCCATTTGTGAAGGATTTCCAAGTGCAATTTGTGAGGCGATGCTATGTGGGTGCATACCAATAGGTTCCGATGTAGCTGCAATTCCAGAAATAATTGATGACTGTGGATTTGTTTTGAAACATAAAAATCTGGTTGATCTTAGAAGTTTATTTGCTGCAGCAATGGCAAGTGACAAACAATTGTTGTCACAAAAATCTAGAAAAAGTATAATGGATAGATTTCCTCTTGATGAACGAAATAAATTTATTGACCTGGTGAATAAACTGATGAAATAATTAGTTATGAAAAATAAAGAAAATTGGTTGCCAACAAAGTTTGTTTATAGAAATGGCAAATTAAAAGCGTCTCGAGATAAAAAAGAGGTTACTGTTTCTTCGAGGTTGGCAACTAATATTACAGCAGAGTTTTATCAAAAAGAATTATCCAATTATGCAAAAGGTAAATTACTTGATTTAGGCTGCGGAAATGTCCCTTTATATGCCACATACAAAGATTTGGTTGAAGATAATTTCTGTGTTGATTGGCAAGACTCCATGCACTTAAATAAATATTTAGACTTGAATGCGGATTTGAATAAGCCTTTAGAACTTTCAGATAACGAATTTGACGTTATTATTACTTCTTCAGTTCTAGAACATATTCGTCGACCTGAGTTAATGATGAGTGAAATGGCTCGCGTATTGAAACCGAAAGGCGTAATGTTGTTAAATGTTCCCTTTTATTATTGTATTCATGAAGAACCACACGATTATTTTAGATATACAGAGTTTGCATTGAAGTCCATGACGGAGGAGGCTGGAATGAAAGTTTTGTCTTTAAAAGCTACTGGAGGTGCGCCTGAAATTATTGCTGATATTTTTGCTAAAAATTTAAAAGTAATCCCCTTGATAGGTAAACCTTTAGTAAGGTTTATTCAATGGTCAACCTGGGTTTTTGTTCATACGGGTATAGGTCGAAAAATATCAAATAAAACTGCAAAGAAATTTCCTTTAGGTTACACGGTAATAGCAGAAAAGGTGTAATTATTATCTGAATATTTTAAATCAGCTAATATTGTTTCTTAAACAATTTGTGATCTCGGTCTTACCAATAGAAATATTAAGTTTAACAAAACAGTTTTTTGATTAACCAAGAAAAGACAACAAGAAGATGAATTAGGATAGTTAATTTAGCTCACCTTGCATTCAGCAGATTTGAATATTTAAAGTTGTAAATACAAACAATCTTACATGAACAATTCTCGTTGAATAGGAATTAATCTAATTGATCTAATGTTATTTTAGCAATAATTGCATGGGAATAGTCGCAAAACAAAGTATTTGGAATACAATTACACTTTTTACAGGTGTGTTTTTAGGTGCCATAAATACGATGATTTTGTTCCCAATGATGTTGGAAGCAGATGAATATGGGTTGACACGAATAATAGTAACTATCGGTTTACTGGGTGGACAGTTTGCGATGTTGGGTATGCCTTCTGTTTTAATTAAGTTTCTTCATAAATTCAGAAAAAGGGAAGGTAATAGTTATGGTATTTTACGGTTTGTAATTATCACATGTATGGCTGGTGCAGCTATTGTTGTCAGCTGCTTATATTTTGGTAAATCTGTTGTTTTATTGCCTTATGAAAACAATGCAAAGGCACTTGGTGACAACTATTTTTTATTAATCCCTTTTGTTTTTTTTGTTGTAGTTAATGGTGTTATTAGTCAATATTTAAAAGCCGTATTTCACAGTGTATACCAATTAGTTATAAGCGAAATATTTATGAGAGTCGCTCAGACTTTTTTATTGTTTTTATATTATTTTGAATTATTTAGTTTTGATTTTTTTATGCTTTGCTTCGTTCTTATATACGGAATGCAATCATTGATGCTCCTTGCTTATTTGGTAAAGATTAAAGAATTCGATATCACACAGGATAAGGAAGTTATGACGTCTACAAATAGACGGGATTTTTTCAAATATGGAATAGCTAATTTTTTCTCTGGCCTTGGGTTTAAACTATCAAATATGATTGATGTTTTGATGATAGGTTCTATGGTTGGAGTTGCTGGAGTTGGAGAAAATCAAGGGCTAAAAGCAATTGCAATTTATTCTTTAGCAGTATTTATGAGTTCTGTCATTGAAATACCCTCAAGAGCAATAAGTAATATTGCTTTCCCTTTGGTTGGAAAAGCATGGGCAAATAATAATGTGGAAGAGGTAAAGAATTTGTACAAAAAGACCGCAACGAATCAGCTCGTTGTTGGCGGACTTATTTTTATAGGAATATGGATCAATATTGACCAAATTATTACAATATTAACAGAAGTTTCACAAGAAAGTTTTGACTACTCTTCTATTAAATATGTTGTTTTCTTTCTTGGTTTAGCTAAACTCTTTCACATTGCTTCTGGAATTAATGGTGGTATAATAATGACATCCAAATATTATTTATTCGGTACATATATAACCATAAGTCTAATTTTTATTACTCTTTTTACCAATTGGATTTTTATTCCAATCTATGGGATAATTGGCGCTGCTTTGGCTACTGCAATTTCTTTATTGCTATTCAACTTGGTGGCTTTTCTTTTCTTGCTAGTAAAATTTAAAATGCAACCCTATACAATGAAAACATTTTTGACTATTGTTATTGGTTTTTTAGCTTTCTTTTTAACGGGGTTACTTCCTGAAATAGAAAGCCCTATATTCAGTATTATTCTGCAATCATTCGTTGTTTTATGTATTTATATACCATTAATAGTTTGGTTTAAAATATCTGAAGATATTAACGATTTAGTGGGTAAAGTTTCGCGAAAGATTGGAGTTTTATTTACGAATTGATAATTATAGAAATCCGTTGAATGTTATTGATAAAGTGGCTCTGTTTTTAACAGGAATTAATGATCGAAACAGTAAAAATAGTAAAGGAAAAAAGGTTTAAGGCACTTTCGATGTATTTAAGAGAAGATGGTATAATGAATACTGTTTTTCAGGATAATATATTAATTACAATGGAAGATACTGCGGGGGCATTAAATTGGGTGGAAAGTTTGGGAGCTGAAAAATACCTGAATTTGTTTGAAGGTGGTTACAATACCGATTTCGATGCTTTTGTAAGGGAATATGCATCTTCTGCAGAGGAAAATAAATATACCATTGCCGATGCTATTGTTACATCAACCATGTCATTAAATATGGTAGCAAAATTTTATATTCAATTTAATAAACCGCACATGCCTACAAAAGTTTTCAAAAGTAGGGATGAGGCTATTCAGTGGTTATTGTCTTTCAAATAAACTTTCTTTTGTTTAAGAAATAGCTTTTTGAATTCATTTTTTATATGCGGTTGAATACTTATCTTCGCACTTTATAAAAAGCAAATCAATGGCCTTGAAATTTGACAATACAGAAATAGCTTTTAAAAGTAAATCCAGTCATGATTTGAAAAGGGCCAAGCTGCTTTTTAATATGGTAAGTAGTAGCTCTATGGTGAGGATTGGTAGGTGGCTTACTGAGGTTGCCTTTTCTATTCAGCTTCCAATAAAAGGTATTATCAAGAGTACAATTTTCAAACAGTTTTGTGGCGGTGAGAATATTAGGGAATGTGAAAAAACAATAACTGCATTAAATAAGTATGGTGTTGGCACTATATTAGATTACTCTGTAGAGGGAAAAGAGGGGGAAGACGATTTAGATGCTACCGTCTTAGAAATTATAGCTACAATTAAAAAAGCTGGAAGTAATATGGCTATTCCCTTTTCAGTGTTTAAGCCAACTGGGGTAGCGCAATTTTCTATTTTAGAAAAGGCGAATGAAGGAATAAATAAATTAAGCGAAAAAGAGTTAATAGCTTACCATAATATTGAAGAACGTTTCGATACTATTTGTAGAGCAGCTTATGAATTAGATGTGCCTTTATTTATTGATGCTGAAGATAGCTGGATTCAAAATACGATAGACCGATTGTTTGAAAAGATGATGGTTAAGTACAATAAAGAAAAGGTTGTTATTTATACTACTATTCAGTTTTACAGATGGGATAGATTAGACTATTTAAAAGGATTACATAAAAAAGCAAAAGAGAATAACTGTAAAATTGGAGTGAAACTAGTGCGTGGTGCCTATATGGAAAAAGAAAGAGAGCGGGCTGCTGATATGGGGTATAAAGACCCTATTCATAGCACTAAAGAGGCCACCGATAATGATTATGATTTAGGATTGGAGTATTGTTTAGAAAATTTAGAAGATATTTCTATCTGTGCCGGAACGCATAATGAAGATAGTTCAAAATTTTTGGCTGATTTGATGCAAAAAAACGGAGTCGACAAAACGGATAAACGAATATATTTTGCTCAATTGTTGGGTATGAGCGATCATATAAGTTTTAATTTGTCGAATGAAAAGTACAACGTGGCAAAATACGTTCCTTACGGACCTATTAAAGAGGTGCTCCCTTATTTAATTCGCAGAGCCGAAGAAAATACTTCTGTTGCTGGACAAACAAATCGAGAACTTTCGTTGATTGAACGAGAGATAAGGAGAAGAAGAAGGTGTTAAGTTTTGTCCGAGGCTCCTACGTATTTTTGAAAGTAGTCTTTTCCATAATTTAGTTACTGCTTAAATAATAAATAGTATCTACTCCAACCTTATCCAAAGAAGTTTGCATAAAAAAAGCCAAAAGAAATTCTTTTGGCTTTTTTTATTTGGCTAACAGATTACTTTTCAGCGTTAACAAATGCTTTAATTTTTACAATAGTATTTTTAGGCTCTGTGTTTGCCTCAACAGTTACTGTTTTTTCTTGAGGTGATCCGGCTTGACCTTTGCTTGGTCTGAAAATTACATCGATTGTTGCTGTTTCATTAGGTTTAATTGGATACTTTGGCCAATCTGGAACCGTGCACCCACAGGATCCTTTTGCATTTGTAATTGACAACGGCTCCGTACCCGTATTTACGAATTCAAAGGAATATTTGTTTTCAGTCTCTACATCAACATTCCCGAAGTCATGCAATTCATTTTTAAACTTAATAGAAGTAGTTGGTCCACTTGATGTAGCTTTCATCGGACTTGCATTTTGCTGAACTGGCGCTTTTACTGCAGAATTTAGAGGTTGTCCATTTAAATTCTCCATATTTGGATTCGCAGGTAAATTATTTTGTTGCGCTACAACATTATTGTTCGCAGTATTTGATCTGTTCGGTTGTTCTATTATATTTTCAATTTTTATATTCGATATTTGTACACTATTGTATACTGATAATATAAGGATTGCACCAACTAGGCCTAAGGTTATTTTATTTGTCATGTGTTAAATTTTCTCGCAAATTTAAATAATAATAATTAGAAGTATCTTAAAGAATTGTTAAAGCTAGAGTTTAGTTTGCCGAAAGCTGATTAAATTCATCTCCTTCTTTAAGAATTTTCAGGGCTTCCTGAAGTGAGGAATTCAAATCGTTTATTATTTCATAAAACTTTCTGTAATCATAAAGGTTTTGCGCTATATTCGCTTTGAGTCTAGTTTTAATCGTTTTTTCAGCAGCTAAAAACTGCTCTTCGTTGAACTCTAAACCTTCCTCTTCTGCATACTTAAATAATTCTTTGATTACCTTTTCTGTTTTGAAGTTGGATTTATATTTATCAAATGAGATGTATTTAGATTCTAATTTCTCACGATTTTTATTTACCCAGGTTAGGGCAAAGCGATTCAAAATTCCCTTTCTTATTAATGAAGAATAATATTTACTGGTTCCGTTTGTATCTAGAGGCACAAAAACATCCGGCATTATACCACCTCCACCATAAACTATTCTGTTTTTTACTTTTGTTTCGAATTTTAACGAATCGATAAAATGGATGCTATCTTTATTAAATGACTCACCACTGGTGTACCTCTCGTATTTTTCTTTCCGATATTCTCGAGTTCCATTTTCATAGGATTTTTGAATACATCTTCCGGAAGGTGTATAGTACCTTTGTGTAGTTATTCTTACTTGAGTTCCATCCGTTAGATATATTGGTTTTTGAACAAGACCTTTTCCAAAAGATCTTCTTCCAACAATAAGTCCTCTGTCCCAATCTTGTATCGCTCCTGAAACAATTTCACTTGCTGATGCGCTACTTTCATTGATCAAAACAATTAACCTTCCCTTTTCAAAATCTCCCTTATGTCTTGTTCCATAGCTGTTTTTGGGATAGGTTCTTCCTTTCGTATAAACTACGAGTTTATCATCATCTAACAATTCATCTACTAAGTTGATAGCTGTCATTAAATACCCGCCACCATTACTTTGTAGGTCAATTATTAAGTCTTCCATTCCCTCTGCTCGCAGCCCTCTTACTGCTTTAGTTACTTCATCCACAGTAGTAGCTGAAAAGTTATTTAGTTTCACATACCCTACTTTGGGCGCTGCCATGTAGGAAGCATCTAAACTATAAATAGGGATTTTATCTCTCTCAACGGTGAATTCCAGTAGTTCCTTGCTTCCATTTCTTTTCATTTTCACTTGAACCTTGGTTCCTTTATCACCTAATAATCTGTCTCGAACTCCTGTGTTGTTTATTCCGGTTCCAGCCACAACTTCTTTGTCAATCTCGATAAATTGGTCGCCTGCTTGAATTCCAACTTTTTCAGACGGTCCTCCAGGAATTGCTTGAACAACGGTGATTGTATCTTTTACTATTTGAAACCGAACGCCTACACCAGAGAAAGAACCTTTTAAAGGAGCGTTCATGTCGTGTATATCCTTTAATGAAATATATGCTGAATGTGGATCTAATTGATCTAGCATATAACGAATCCCATTTTCAACAATAACGGTATTTGTAACTGTGTCTGCATAAACAGCATCAAAATAATTCAGTGCTTTCTCATATTCATTAATGGATGTAAAATTTTCCTTGTCTCCCAAAATAGTATAAGAATAACCGCTGCATTCACTGCGAGTAATACTTTTAATTTTAGAAGTATCTCCATCTGAAAGGGTTAGTTTAACCGAACTATTCGCTTCTCCTGTTAATACTCTTGTAACGTCCAGGTATGAATAGAATTCTTCAATGCTTTGCTCTCCAATTTTGGTGATTTTATCCCCTTCTTGAATGTTTGCTTTATGTGCTCCACTCTCAGGGATAACACTTTTAACCAGTAGGGTGTCTCCTTTAAATTTAAAAGAGATGCCAATTCCTTGATATTTGTTTTGCATTGGAATATCATTCTTTTTAAGTAATGAATCCTTCTGGTAAGCTTGAAAAGGAGATAGGCTATTGTGCATTCCCCGAATAAAATCAAGTTCTAATTGTTTTCTATCCACATCTTCGACATACATTCTTTCAATAAGCCCCATTAGCTCATTAACCTTATAGGTGGTAGTATATGTCTCACTTTCTATTTGAGCGAAACTAGATGATACAGCTGCGGATACTATAAGTAATGTGATTAAAATGTTCCTTATCATATAATGTGAATTGTCTTTGGTGAGATATCTGATACGTGAAGTTATAAAAATACTCTCATAAAATTTGTTAAATATGAAAATTGGTAAAAATATTGAGTTAATCGGAGCCATACCAATAATTAATCCAACTTTTAGATTGATTATAATCGCATTGTCTTTTATGGTTAAACCAATCCATTGCCAGTCGTTCAAATATGATCAGCTAAAATATCCACGAGTAAGAGCAGCTTACAATGAGAATTACGATTTTATTGATAGCATGTTTCAAGAAAAAAGTATCGACATTAATAAAATGAGTATTTTTCTACGTGCTATTAAGTCCGAAAGAAAACTTGAATTATACGCCAATAATAAAAGCGATTCGATTTACATTTTAATTAAGTCATATGATTTCTGCTTTTTTTCTGGTGAACTGGGCCCAAAAAGGGAAGAGGGAGATATGCAAATTCCAGAGGGCTTTTACCATATCGACCGTTTTAATCCATCAAGCTATTTCTTTTTATCAATAGGTATAAGCTACCCCAATATTAGCGATCGAAAATTGGCAAATTCGCGAGATGTTGGTGGAGATATTTTTATTCACGGTGATTGTGTTAGCATCGGCTGTATACCGCTTACGGATAAATGGATTAAAGAATTATATGTGATTTGCGTTGAAGCAAAAAACAACGGACAAAGTAAAATCCCTGTTCATTTATTTCCATTTCGAATGGAGGATTATGTTGAAAATAGGTTGAGGCATTCTTCTGAAATTAGTCTATTGAAGTTTTGGGATACCTTAGTCGATGGATACAATTATTTTGAGGTAAAAAAGCAATTGCCAAAGATAAAAACAAACACAAATGGATCTTACCAGATTCAAGATTGTGTTTTTGAAATCTCTCAATGAAATGCGGATTTCAGTTATTTACTATTTCTTCAATTGTTTTTGCCAAATCAATATCTAATTGTGTTATACCACCTTGGTCATGCGTACTTAAGCGGATGTTTAATTTGTTGTAAACATTAAACCATTCTGGGTGATGATTCATTTCTTCAGCCACTTCACCAATTCTATTCATTGTAGCTAAGGCATCTTTAAAATTTGCAAAAACAAATTTTTTTATGATTCCATCTTTTTCAAATTCCCAGCCCCCTAGAGATAGCAACGCCTTTTGAATTTCTATTTCGGTTAATCTTTTCATTGTTTGTATTTCACTTAAATCGCATTAAACAGAGTGTGCCATAACGTTTCAGCTAAAATACGTAAAATCGGTTTGGTAGGTTAGGCTATGTATTTTAGATATTGTTAGCTGTTGTTTTTTTTGCCACAATTGAATATACCATTGGGATTTTATTTTCCAAATGCTTTATTCTAAATTTCTT
>JAQWQH010000130.1 GCA_029244805.1 Flavobacteriales bacterium | reverse complement strand
ATAGCTTCAATCCTAAGATAGAACTCATCCATACTAAAGGGTTTCGTTATGTAGTCATCTGCTCCTACCTTAAATCCTTTTATTTTATCTTCCGTCATGGATTTTGCGGTAAGAAATACAATAGGAACTTTATTAGATAGTTTTCGAATGTCTTCTGCTAAACTAAAGCCGTCTTTTTTTGGTAACATAACGTCTAAAATGCAAAGGTCATAGATATCTTCGTTAAAAGCTTTTAAACCCTCTTTTCCATCTTGGCTAAGATGAACATGATATCCTTCTATTTTTAGATTGTCTTGAATTACAAATCCTAGGTTCATATCATCCTCTACTAAAAGTATATTTGCTTTCATTGGTCTTTTTTTAAGCTGGAAGCCAAAACGTAAATTTGCTTCCTTTATTTAATTCGCTTTCAACAGCTATTTTACCACCATGCTGTTTGATTATTTTTTTCACATAATATAACCCAAGTCCAAACCCTTTAACATCATGAACACTTCCAGTAGGAATTCTATAGAATTTGTCAAAAATTAATTTCTGTTGTTCTTTGCTCATCCCTTTTCCATTGTCAGATATTGAAACAGTAATTCCGCTATTTGTGGTATATGTTCTAACCTCTATTACAGGGTTTTGTGGGCTGTACTTATTTGCATTATCTAGTAGGTTGTGTATTATGTTAGTTAAGTGAACTTTATCTGCTAGAATGTTGTTGTTCTTTAGATCAAATGAGGTAGCTATTGTCCCATCATTTTGTGCTGCAGATATTCTAAAAACTTCAACTGAATCTGTAATTAGTTTTTCTAGGTTAATGTTTTCTTTTTTCAATGTGATTTCACCTTTATCTAATTTAGCTAATTGCAATACCCTTTCAACTTGGTTTTCTAATCGGTTGTTTTCAGCTTTAATGATTTGTGCATATCGATGAATCCTTTCTGGATCTTTTGCAATGTCCTTATTCAATAGAACTTGACTTGATAATCCAATGGTTGAAATAGGGGTTTTTAATTCATGCGTCATATTATTAATAAAATCTGTTTTGACTTCAGATAACCTTTTCTGTTTCAGAATTACAACAATCGCGTATGCAAAAATAAGAGTGATAAAAACAATAACAATTGATGAAATATAAAATGATTTTGAAACATTCTCTTTACTGCTAATCCTAGTGTCTTTTCTTTCGGGAAAATATACTCCGAAATAATGCCCATCATGCTCCCATTTTTTTAATTCGGTTCCGGACATATTAATTTGTTTACGGTTTGAGGATAAATCAACATATCGATCAAAAATAATAGAGTCGGTAAAACAATCGTAAATCCCATATTCAAACACTTCGTTTATATTGTATTCTTTGAATTGTTCAATTAGCAGGTTTTTAAGCAAATCAGGATTTAATGTGTCGTAAAAGCTAACAACGAAATAATTAAGGTTTATTTGTTTAACGGGTTCCAAGTACAATCCAGAGCTTTCATTATTCAATGAGAGTAATTCGTCTCTTACGTTAACCAAAGAAAGAGTCACTTGGTTGTTGAATTGACTTTTTTCAATTTGAATATTTTTTTGTTCAATCTTCAAGAGGTTGTCCTGAATTTTGATTTCTTTATTTACCCAGAAAAAATGATTTGTAATAACACCAATTAGAGCAAATACGGCCAGAATAATTATTGTACGAATAGAATTGCTTTTCATGCTGAGTTAAAGGTAGTAAGATAATCTAATATCTAAGAATGGTTAACACTTCATTAACAGATTTAATCATTTATGTAGTATGTTTGTGCAAAGATATTGTTATGGAAGAGTTTAGCCGCTTGTTGTACGATTTTATACTAAAAGAAGGAGGTTCAAAGTCTCTAGCAGCTTATGTAAATATGTTTGCTTTATTGCTCGTTGGGCTTGCCTTAGTATTCGTAATTGACCGATTAGCAAAAGTCGTTTTGGTGAAATTATTTACCAAATTTGCAGAGCGATCTAAGACGAATTTTGATGATTTATTGGTAAAGAATAAAGCTCCTAGAAACTTAGGTCACATCTTTCCTTTATTAGTTGCTTTTGAGTTAACTCCTTATATTTTTAGGGATTTTTTATCCTTCGAAAGGATCGCGGAAAAAGGTATAGAGGTATTTGCAATAATTCTCGCATTATGGATAACAAGAAGCTTATTGAATACGCTCAAATCTTACTTTAAAACACTCCCTAGATTAAAAGACAAGCCTATTGATAGCTTTATTCAGGTGTTTATGATATTTGCTTGGGTTGCTGGTTTCATTGTAGCACTTGCAATTATTACGGATACTGCGGTTTGGAAATTCTTAACAGCATTGGGTGCTACTTCGGCAGTGTTAATTTTGGTTTTTAAAGATACCATTCTAGGGTTTGTAGCAAGTATGCAAATTTCAATAAACGATATGGTTCGGATAGGGGATTGGATTACATTTGAAAAATACGGTGCAGATGGAGATGTAATTGAAATAAACTTGGCTTCTGTAAAAGTCCAAAATTTTGATAATACAATTACGACAATTCCTACTTATTCCTTAATCTCTGATTCTTTTCAAAATTGGAGGGGGATGGTTGAATCTGAGGGAAGACGTATTAAAAGGTCATTGATAATAAAGCAAGAGAGTGTAAAGTTTTTATCTAATAATGATGTTGAAAAACTGAAGAAAATAGAGTTAATATCTTCTTACATTGAAAAAAGACAATCGGATATTGAAGCATATAATTCCCAAAATGGAATCAATAAAGAGTTAGCGATTAATGGAAGAAACCTAACTAATATTGGTGTTTTCAGAAAGTATCTAGATAGTTACCTTGAGAATCACTCTGCAATTAATGAAAATATGATGATTATGGTTCGTCAGATGGATCCAACACCACAGGGAATTCCAATCCAAATTTACGCTTTTAGCAGTGACAAAAGATGGTTAAATTATGAATATATCATGTCCGATATTTTTGATCATTCATTAGCGGCTGTGCCATTTTTTGATTTGGAATTATTTGAATTGCCAAATAGCGCAAGTTTTAAGCAGATAGGCTAGGGAGTTTATTTAAATGGAGGATAATCTTCAATATTGATATATTTGAACATGGGGAAATCATACGCAAAAGCATTTTATCTATTAATCTCTCTCTTTTTTATGTGGGGGTTGATTACCGTATTAGTAGATTTTCTTATTCCGCGTTTGAAAGATATTTTTGAGTTAACTTATACGCAGGCTATATTAGTTCAATTTGCTTTTTTTATAGCCTATGGTTTAATTTCTATCCCAGCAGGAAATATTCTGCACAAAATAGGATATAAAAAAGGGATTGTTTTAGGGTTAACTATAATGACTTTGGGTTGCTTTTTATTTATTTCAGCGGCTTCAGTTAGGATGTTTTCAGTTTTCCTTATAGGATACTTTACGCTTGCTGCTGGAATGACTATTTTGCAGGTAGCTGCAAACCCATATATCACTGTTTTGGGAGATGAAAAATCCGCATCAAGTAGACTTAATTTGGCCCAGGCGTTTAATTCACTAGGGACAACTGTAGCCCCAATATTAGGCTCGGTTTTAATTTTAAGTGATAATATTAAAACTTCGGAGCAGATAAAATTATTAGATACAACGACAAAGGAAATCTATTTCGCAAATGAAGCTTCTGCGGTGAAATTTCCATTTTTTTTTCTTGCACTATCTCTAGGCTTATTGGCAATAATTGTAATAACGGTCAGGCTTCCTAAGTTGATTAATTCAAATGCGTCATCAAATTATCGAAAGGCTATAAAGGACAAGAAGCTGATATTAGGTGCAATAGGTATCTTTTTGTATGTGGGTGCTGAGGTGGCTATCGGTAGTTTTTTAGTTAATTATTTCATGGATATGAATATGGCTGAAGTTATCCTTAAAAATAACTGTATGAATGGTATCGCTTCTTTATTTCACAGCGATATAACCTCTATTGATGACAAAGCTGTTGTTGGAACTTTTGTGTTTTTTTATTGGGGAGGAGCTATGATTGGAAGGTTTACAGGGGCATATCTAACACGTTTGTACAAGCCAAATAAAGTTCTGATCGTATTTGCTGTTTTAGCCATGCTTTTGGTATCCATATCTATGTCAACATCTGGGTTAGTTGCTTTGTGGTCAGTGCTAGCAGTTGGGCTTTGCAATTCTATCATGTTTCCTACAATATTTAGCATTGCCATTGAAGATTTAGGTGACTTAAAACCGCAAGGTTCTGGTGTGCTATGCACCGCAATTGCAGGAGGGGCGGTTATTCCTCTTTTATTTGGATTTGTGACTGATATGCATGGATTTAAGATGGCTTTTATTGTCGTGCTTTGTTGTTATGCTTACATTCTTTTTTATGGCCAAAAATCATTAAAACTAAATTCATCCACTTAATGAAAATTCAAAATTACCTGGTATTGCTCTGTTGTTTCGGTTTATACAACTGCCAAGATAATGTACAGGACAGTATAATTTTAGAACAAACTCCTGCATATGATTTGGTAAATCCTTTTATTGGTACAGGCGGTCATGGACATACATATCCAGGAGCAACACTTCCTTTTGGAATGGTCCAGTTAAGTCCAGATACGCGCTTGGAGGGTTGGGATGGTTGTTCAGGTTACCATAATACAGATTCAATAATTTACGGTTTTAGTCATACACATCTGAGCGGAACTGGAGTAGGCGATTATGGAGATGTATTGTTAATGCCAACTTCTGGACCTATTCAATTTGACAATGGTTTTAAATCAGGAGTTGAAAATGGCTATGCTAGTACTTTTTCAAAAGTAACGGAGAAGGCTTCTCCTGGTTTTTATCAAGTGAATCTAGAGGAATATGATATTGATATTAGATTAACTGCAACAACTAGAGTTGGAATTCATGAATATACTTTTAATAAAGGCGGTAATGCTAATCTTATTTTGGACTTGTTTCATCGGGATCAACTATTAAAAGACAGTATTCATTTTATTGGGAACAACGAGGTGGAAGGAATCCGTGTGTCTAGCTCTTGGGCAAATGAGCAGCAAATCTATTTTGTTGCGCAATTTTCTAAAGAATGTAAGTCCCATATATTGGATTCTACAGGTAAAAGAGCCGCTTTTATATTTGATACAAAACCACATGAAAAAATAGTAGTTCGCCTAGGGATATCGGCAACAAGTATCGAAGGAGCTAGAAAAAACCTTGAGTCTGAAGCTTCCCATTGGGATTTTGATAAATACCTTAACAACGCAAAATCGACCTGGGAAACTGCTTTAGGCAGAATTGAAATAGAAGATGAGAACAAAGACAAGAAATCGATATTCTATACTGCATTGTATCATTCGATGATTGCTCCTAACACTTTTAGTGACGTGGATGGAAAATATCGAGGTATGGACCATAAAATTCATGAATCAGATGAAACAACATATACCGTTTTTTCCCTGTGGGATACATTTAGGGCAACTCATCCGCTATACACAATTATTGAGCAGAATAAAACAAATGAGTTTATTAACACTTTTTTACAACAATATCAGCAAGGAGGTGAATTGCCTATATGGGAGCTAGCGGGCAATTATACTGGCTGTATGATAGGCTATCATAGTGTTCCCGTTATTACGGATGCTTATGTTAAAGGCATAAGGGGTTACGATGCGGAATTAGCTTTGGGGGCCATGATTCATAGTGCTGAGCAGGATAAGCTAGGATTGAGCTCCTATAAGACGAAAGGATTTATTGCTGCTGGAGATGAAGCTGAATCTGTTTCTAAAACTTTAGAATATGCATACGATGATTGGTGTATAGCTATAATGGCGAAAAGTTTAAAGCAGGAGAACGTGTTCAGTAGGTTTATTAAACGCGGCCAATACTATAAAAATATTTTCAACCCTGAAGTAGGGTTTATGCAAAGTAAAATGAATGGAGGATGGAATGCAAGATTCAATCCTGCAGAAGTGAACTTTAATTTTACCGAAGCGAATTCATGGCAATATAGCATGTTTGCCCCACAAGATATTTCTGGTTTAATTCAACTTTATGGCGGTAATGAAGCATTTGAATCAAAGCTAGATTTATTGTTCTCTACAGAAATGGAGTTAAGTGGAAGACATCAGGTAGATATTACGGGTTTAATTGGTCAATATGCGCATGGAAATGAACCGAGTCATCACATGGCATATTTGTATAATTATATTGGAAAGCCATGGAAAACACAGGAGCGTATTCATCAAATTTTAAATGAGCAATATTCCAATCAACCCGACGGCCTATCGGGAAATGAAGATTGTGGTCAGATGTCGGCATGGTATGTTCTGAGTGGTATGGGGTTTTATTCTGTTACACCTGGGTTGAGTTACTATTCAATAGGAAAGCCACATTTTTCGAAAGCTACCATTAATTTGGAAAACGGAAATAAATTTAAGATTATCGCCAATCACTTAAGTGATAGTAATTGTTATATCCAAAGTGCAACTTTAAATGGGGCCTTGTTTAATCAGTCGTTTCTTTCCCATAATACTATAATGCAGGGTGGTGAAATAGTTTTCGAAATGGGAAATAAGCCAAATAGAAATTGGGGAGTTGAGAACGCACCAATTGCAGAAATCGAAAGTTCGCTTTCAATTACTCCAGTTCCTTCCATTTCGGCATCTTCTCAAACATTTACGGATTCAATTAAAATTGAAATCAAATCCGTTGAAGTTGAAAATGCACTATACTACTGTGTTGATAATTCTGGTTTTGAAAAGTATGAAGTTCCATTTTATATTAAAGAAAGTGCAACTGTTCAGGCTTTCGCTATAAAATCAAATAGCAAAAGCTTTGCAGTAAATGCATCATTTAAAAAGATTAAAGGAGGCAGAAGTATTAAGTTAAACAGTGAATATAGCAATCAGTATTCGGCAAGTGGAGATAACGCATTAATAGATTTTCTGAAAGGATCTGCTAATTTTAGAACGGGTTATTGGCAAGGTTACTATGCTACAGATTTTTCTGCGGTCGTTGATCTAGGGAAGGTAGAGCCTTTGAAAAAAATATCTATAGGCGCATTACAAGACATTAAGTCTTGGATCTGGTTTCCTAAAAGTATAAAGATTTCATTTTCGCAAAATAATGAAACCTTTAAAGAATTGGCAATTATAAAAAATGATTTTGCAGATAATGAATATGGTGCATTCACTAAAGATTTTGCTGTAATTATGCCTGAAACGGTCCAAGCACGTTATGTAAAGATTGAGGCTGTTAGCTACGGAGTCTGTCCGGGCTGGCATCCTGGAAGCGGCAATGATACTTGGATGTTTTTAGACGAGATTGAGCTAGAGTAATTTTTTGCGTCTTTTGTATAAATAATACTAAACGCAATTTGCACAAGCGTGAATACCATAATCATCAGCACTATACTGACCTTTCGTTCTGCAATAATATTTGTTTTTTCCTTGCTCATTGAGAATCAATTTTCGCTCGCAAACCTACGTTTTTAAGGTTTACTAACCTACAAAGAGTTAGTCTTTATTCTATAATTTATTTACTAAAGGTGCAAATTTGGCTATAAACTACCTATTTTGTAGGATTAAATTATTATGATGTCCTATGAATAAAGAATTAAGGGTGCGTAGAATATTCATATTTCACAAAATTATATGCTTGTTTTTTTTTGCCATAATAATCAATAACACTCCAGCTTGGACCAGGCCAGCAATCGTTTAGTTGCCAGAATAAAGAGCCCATGCAGTGGGGTTGTTTTTGAATATGTGCTTGAATTGCAATTTGCATTGCTTTAGCTTGTGTTTTCTGACTCAGCAGGATGAAGTCTTCAAAGTTATCCGGTTCTTTGAAATTTCTTTTGATGTGTTCTACTATCAACCCGTTTCCAATATAGCTTTTTTGTCTATTTTGCATAACAGTTGAGTTTAATGATAAACTGCTCTCACTCATGACTTTTTTCAAAGTACTAATTTCAGGAAACGATTGAAATCCATATTCTACCATGAATCTACCCACGTTGGAAGTGAAATTTGTAAAGGATTCTTTGCCATGCCAAACACCCCAATAATGCATGGAGCCGTGGTTGAAATTCTCTTTAGATCCCCAGTTACTTAAAGGTGAGGTAGAAGTGTAATTCGTAGATGTATGTTTCTTAACTAAATTCGGAATCATTTCTTTAAAAATAGATTTGTAATTATCCCATATTTCTATGGAGTCTTGCGGTGAATAACTAAATTTTTCTTGCCATCCCCAATTGTTCCATGCGACTTCTATTTCATTGTTTCCACACCACAAAGCAATACATGGGTGAAACCTTAGCCTTTTTATATTTTGAATGACTTCCTGTTTAATATTCTCCTTAAAAACAGGATCAGAAGGATAAAGACTACCGGCAAACATGAAGTCTTGCCAGATTAATATTCCATTTTTATCACATAGATTGTAAAAGGTGTCAGCTTCATAGATTCCTCCCCCCCAAACTCTAAGCATATTCATATTTGCTCCTTTAACTTGTTCAATTAAATTGAGATATCGCTCTTTAGTCACACGAGGTAAAAACATATCCTGGGGAATATAATTTGCACCTTTCATAAATACTGGTTCGCCATTTAACTTGAAATAAAAAGAAGTTCCAATACTATCTTTCTCATTAATTAATTCAATTGTTCTTATCCCATATTTATATCCAATTGAAGCAGTTTTCTCTGTGTTGTAAAATAGGTCTATTTCATGCTTGTATAGAAATGCCTCTCCCATGCCGTTGCACCACCATAAATTTGGGTTTTTAACAGTGAAGTTGTACGCAATATTATTCGTTCCTTTTTTAAGCATGTAAATTTCTTTTACAGTGTCAAAAAACACTTCGTATTCTCCAGGTTTATCTGCATAGATTTCCAATGATGTTTGCATGTTTGCAATATTACTGTCAATGGAAATCGTGGTAGTCTGGAAACTGGATATTTTAGCATTGTTCCAACCTTGTAATTTTACAGGTCTCCAAATACCACTTGTTACAAAACGAGGTCCCCAATCCCATCCGAAGTGATATGCAGCTTTTCGGGTAAAGGAACTCACTTTGGTTTTAATGTCTTCTGTTTCATTTCCAGATGGAAGTTTATGAGGGTAATTTTCAACCGATTTCTTATTATATGATATTGGAGATGTAAATATTACTTTGATTTCATTGCGTCCTACTATTAACTTTTCTTTTATATCAATTGTCCAGGATCGAAACATGTTGTCTGCAATTAATATTGTATCGCTATTTAAGAGTACAGTTGCATAGGTGTCAAGTCCCTCAAATACCAATTCAATATTATCGGTATTATACTCTGCTGGATCAAACAGAATATGGTTCATGTAAATCCAATTTTCTTCCTCAATCCAGCGTTGTTTTAGTTCGTTGTTCTCCCAATAAGGAT
>JAQWQH010000032.1 GCA_029244805.1 Flavobacteriales bacterium | reverse complement strand
AGAGTTTTGAAGGCCTCCTCTTCACTTAAATGGCGAAGAAAGCTCATAATTAATTTGGTTGTCATTCCAAATTTTGCCTCTGCCTCTCTTAATGCATTGCTAATTCCAATAATTACTGTTCCAAAAGGTATACCTCTATCCGTGTGTGTCTGAGGGTCAAACATAATCTCAGCATGCAGAACATTTTCAGAATGGACTTTTTCTAAATACGCCCATGTTAAATCGAAAAAATCTTGTTCTACCATTAAAGCTCCAGCACCGGCATAGTAAATATCTAAAAAATCTTGAAGGTTGTCAAAAGCATATGCTGCTTTTAATTCTTCTACAGATTTATAGGGAATTTCAACGTTATTACGTTTCGCTATTTGGAACATTAATTCTGGTTCAAAAGAACCTTCTATATGTAAATGCAACTCTGCTTTGGGCAGTCCTTTGATAAATTCAATCATAGAGTTATTATATCATCGTTAATTTATTGATTGCCTCTTCAACAGAAGAAACTTTATCAAACCGTAAACGCAATTTACCATTTTTCTCAGCCATATTTGCCGCATGAGGTTTGCTTTTTATAAAATTCAGAACCTTTGTAAACTTATCAGATTGGTAATACACCGAGTTTTGGTCAGTAATAAAAGTGCCTATTAGAATATTTTTCTTTAGAACTAATTTTTCAAATCCAATGTCTTTAGCCAACCAACGTAGACGAATAGCATTCATTAATTCATGTGTTTCCGATGGAACTTCTCCAAAACGGTCTATCAAACGTTTTTCATACCCTTTTAAGTCTTCTTCATGTTCAATATTATCCAATTCACGGTACAGGCTCAACCTTTCGGTAATTTCGTTGACATATTCACTCGGAATAATGATTTCAAAATCAGTCTCCAAATGACACTCTTTTACAAATTCTCCTTTCGCAATTTCTTCTTTAAAAAGCTCTTTAAATTCTGTTTCTTTCAATTCCTGAATGGCCTCATCTAGAATTTTTTGAAAAGCATCGATTCCAATTTCACTTATAAAACCACTTTGATCAGCTCCTAATAAATCTCCTGCTCCCCTTATATCTAGATCGCGCATAGCAATACTCATTCCGCTTCCTAAATCCGAAAACTGCTTAATCGCATTTAATCTTTTTCTTGCATCATCCGTTAAATGATGCTCCGGCGGAGTAAACATATAAGCAAATGCCTTTTTGTTGGAACGACCTACTCTACCCCTTAATTGATGCAAATCACTCAACCCAAAATGGTTGGCATTATTAATAATAATTGTATTCGCATTCGGGATATCAATCCCAGATTCTACAATTGTAGTTGCTATTAAAACATCATACATACCAGCCATAAAATCCAACACAATCGCTTCCAGTTGTTTTCCTTCCATTTGACCATGACCGATAGCCACCCTTACATCTGGACATAAACGCTGAACCATCCCTGCGACCTCCTGAATGTTTTGCACTCGATTGTTGATGTAAAAAATTTGACCCCCTCTCTGCACCTCATAGTTGATAGCATCCCGAACTGTTTCCTCACTAAATGATTGAACGATTGTATCTACTGGATAGCGATTTGCCGGAGGCGTTCGCATAACAGACAAGTCGCGTGCATTCATCATACTAAACTGGAGTGTTCTCGGAATAGGCGTTGCCGTCAGTGTTAGCGTATCTACATTTTCCTTTAACGTTTTCAACTTATCTTTTACCGAAACACCAAACTTTTGCTCTTCATCAATAATCAACAAACCTAAGTCTTGGAACTTTACATCCTTACCAGCCAATCGATGCGTTCCTACTATTATATCAACTTTTCCCTCTGCCAGTCTTTTTAACGTTTCTTTATTTTTGCTTGCTGATTTAAATCGATTAACGTAATCGACAGTGCATGGAAAGGTCTTAAGACGTTCACTAAAAGTTTTATAATGCTGAAATGCTAGAACAGTTGTGGGCACCAATATTGCAACTTGTTTACTATCGCAAACCGCTTTAAAAGCAGCACGAATTGCGATTTCGGTTTTTCCAAAACCAACGTCACCACAAACCAAGCGATCCATAGGAGCGTCTGACTCCATATCTTGTTTTACAGATAGAGTTGTAGAAGCCTGATCCGGAGTGTCTTCGTACATGAAAGACGCTTCTAATTCATGCTGAAGATACGTGTCGGGGGCAAAGGCAAAACCTTTGCTAGCCTTTCTTTTGGCATACAACTTTATCAAGTCAAACGCCATTTCTTTAATACGAACTTTCGTTTTCGCTTTTGCCGCAGCCCAAGCTGGAGCCCCAAGTTTATGGAGTTTTGGTTGACTTCCTTCTGTGCTTGTAAATTTCGAAATTCGGTGCAAAGAATGAATGCTGACATACAAAATATCTCCACCTTTATATATTAAGCGAATTGCTTCTTGCTCTTTTCCGTTGGTATCTATTCTCTCTAAACCCGAAAACTGACCAACACCATGATCTATATGTACTACAAAATCTCCTTTTTGAAGATTATAAACTTCTTTTAAAGTAAACGCTTGTTGCGATTTTTTATACCCTTCTTTTAATTTAAACTTATGGTAGCGTTCAAAAATTTGATGATCAGTATAACAAGCAATTTTCAAATCCTTATCCACAAAACCCTCTTGCAGAGCTATGTTTACTGGATGATATTTAACATCGCCTTCAATGTCTTTAAAAATATTGAACAGCCGCTCCAATTGAACTCCGTTATCTGAAGCAATTATATTGGTAATTCCTTGCGCAGAATTTGAATTTAAGTTCTCAATTAATAAATCAAAATTCTTATTAAACGGAGGCTGCGGGAGCGTATGAAACTCAATTATTGCAGTCGGATTAAAATTAAAACGCATTCCAAACTCCACAATTGGATGTTTACCAAGGTATAACTCAAAGTCAGAAGGGGCAAGGTATAATTGGGACGGAGTAAGGTGCCTGACCGTTCCTTCCATTTTATCAAAAGTATATTTTGCTTTTTCATAGCCTTTTATAATTCTGTTTTTGGCAAGGTCAAAATCTTTAATCCAAACGCGCGTATCCGCAGGAATGTAATTTAAAAATGATTCTCTACCCTCTTGCAATAATGAAGCGTTAACATTGGGAACAATGTTAATTTTCTTCATCGTAGTTATGGACAATTGGTCTTCTGGATTAAACACGCGAATCGATTCAATTTCATCTCCAAAAAACTCAATTCGGTAAGGCATATCATTCGAGAAGGAATACACATCCACAATTCCTCCGCGAACGGCAAACTGGCCAGGCTCATATACGTGATCAACCTTATCAAAATCGTGTTCAATCAAAAGTTCGTTGATAAAATCGATTGAATATTCAACACCTACTTCTAATTCTAGCGTACTTTTATTCAGTACTTTTCTAGATACTACGTTCTCTACGATTGCTTCGGGATAAGTTACGACTATTGTATTCTTCCTACGTTTTTTAATGATGGATAACACTTCTGTTCGTTGTATAACATTCGAATTATCCGTTTCCTCTATTTGGTAGGGTCGTCGATAAGACCCTGGATAAAACAAGATACTCGTGCCTCTTTCTTTTCCCGTTATGTTTTCTAAATTATTATAAAAGTAAGCAGCTTCTTCTTTATCCGATAATATAAAAAGATAGTTGCCTGGAAGATTATTAAAGCAAGCATTAGCGACAAGGGCATCAGAAGAACCTGATAGTCCGGCAAGGTGTATTCTAGAATTTTCGGCGAAGGACTCTGTTAACTCCTTAATTTTTGAAGAGGAGCTATAGAGATCTTTAACATTTTCAAGACTAAATACTTTTACTTCCTCCACTTTATCTTATTGTGCTGATTCTTTGTGTGTTTGCAAAAACGTTTCAGCCATTTCTACCATCTCTTTTGACCCTATAAAATAAGGCACACGCTGGTGCAGTTCTGTAGGTTCAACTTCCATCACTCTTCCATTTCCAGTCGAAGCAGAGCCGCCAGCTTGCTCAGCTAAAAATGCCAAAGGACTGCATTCATAAAGTAATCTTAATTTACCATTTGGGGCAGCATTAGTCGCAGGATACATGTAGATTCCTCCTTTGATAAGATTCCTATGAAAATCTGCTACTAATGACCCAATATACCTTCCTGTATATGGACGATTGGTAGAAGCATCTATTTCTTGACAGTATTGTATATAACGCCTAACTCCTTGATTGAAATTATTGTAATTGCCTTCATTTACAGAATAAATTTTACCGTTATCTGGAAATTTCATGTCTGGATGCGATAAAATAAAAGTTCCGATACCTGGGTCATAAGTAAACCCATGAACACCATTACCCGTGGTAAATACAAGCATTGTAGATGAACCATAAATCACATAACCAGCAGCAACTTGTTCATCTCCTATTTGCAAGAAGTCCTTCAGTTCTGCTTTGGTTCCTATTTCAGATTTTCTCTTGAAAACACTAAAAATTGTTCCTATAGAAACATTCACATCTATATTGGATGAACCATCTAATGGGTCCATTAGTAATACATATTTACCATTCTGGCATTTTTCAGATTCATATGCTATGTAATCGTCATTCTCTTCAGATCCAATTCCACAAACAACACCTCGGGCTTCTATTGCTTTTATAAATTTCTCATCTGCATAGACGTCTAGTTTTTGTTGTTGTTCACCTTGTATATTTTCACTTCCGGCTGCACCTAAAATATCCGCAGCTACTCCCGCTTTATTAATTTCCTGATTAACAATCTTGGAAGCCAAACGAATTGCACTAAGTATTCTAGATAGCTCTCCACTTGAACCTGGAAAATCTTTCTGACGGTCTATAATAAATTCTCCTAATGTTGTAAAATGACTCATTTTATGATCTTACGTTAAATTTCCTCAAATATCGGAGATTTTATCAAATTTATAGCGAATTTTGGCTCATCAATTTAGAAAAAAATGAAAATTACAATCCGACAAAGTGAAAAAGAAGATATGCCAAAGGTGCTAGAATACATCCAAGAGCTAGCAACCTATGAAAAAGCACCGGATGAAATGGTAAACACAGTTGAAAATCTTGAAAAAGATGGTTTTGGAGATAATAAAGTGTTTGACTGTTTAGTCGCTGAAGTTGACAATATCGTAGTAGGCTTTGCACTCTACTATACAGGCTATTCAACTTGGAAAGGAAGAACATTATATTTAGAAGACTTTTTAGTTAGTGAGAATTACCGAGGAAAAGGAGTAGGAAAATTATTGTTTAACCAGGTCATCTTAGAAGCAAAAAAAAGAGGTGTTAAAAGAATGGATTGGCAAGTAATTGACTGGAATGATCCTGCGATAAATTTTTACAAAAAATACAATGCTAAATTAGACGGAGAATGGTTTAACGGGAGGTTTTTTGAAGAAGATATTCGAAACTTTACTATAAATTAGAAAAATGAAGGTTTTTAAATTTGGAGGAGCATCTGTTAAAGATGCAGAAGCAGTTAGAAATGTCGCAGACATCATAAACCTGTACGAAGAAAATCTGGTTATCGTGGTTTCAGCGATGGGAAAAACTACCAATGCTATGGAAGAAATAGCAGAAGCCTATTTTTCTAATGATACGGTTAATACAAAAAGGCTATTCGCGGACGTTATAGATTTTCACAAAAATATAATTCGGGACCTTGAATTACCCAAATTAGAATCGATTGAAAAAATATTCAATGAATTAAACCAAAAACTTTCTCAAACCACAACAATAAACTATGATTATGAATACGATCAAATTGTTTCGTTTGGGGAGGTAATGTCAACAACTATTATTGCTGAATACCTCAGCTCAATTAATAAAAACTGTATGTGGTTTGATGCACGAAAAATTATTCAAACCAGCAACAAATACCGTGAAGCAAAAGTAAACTGGGAGCGCACAAAGGAAAATGTGTTTTCCAATATTGATGCATACTTTAATGTTAGAGGAAATCAAAAAATTGCAATTACGCAAGGATTCATAGGCCACAATGAAAAAGGTGAAACCACAACGTTGGGAAGAGAAGGCTCTGATTTTTCTGCCTCTATTTTAGCTTGGTGTCTTAATGCTCAAGAAGTTATTATTTGGAAAGATGTTCCGGGTGTTTTAAATGCAGATCCAAAATATTTTGATGATTGTAAAAAGCTAAATAAAATTTCATTTAGAGAAGCCATCGAGTTAAGCTACTTTGGCGCTTCGGTTATACACCCGAAGACAATTAAGCCATTACAGAATTTGGGGATACCATTATTTGTAAAGTCTTTCTTAAAACCAAAAGAAGCAGGAACAGAAATCCAAAGTTCATTAGAAAATGACACGCTAATTCCTTCATTTATATTCAAGCAAAAACAAATTTTGATTTCAATTTCTCCCAAAGATTTTTCTTTTATTGCCGAGGATAATTTGAGCGAAATCTTTGAACACTTTTCAAAAAATGGTGTCAAAATCAATTTAATGCAAAACTCTGCCATTAGTTTTTCAGTTTGTGTGGACAATTACACAAGTCGAATTAATAAAATGCTTAAAGCGCTTTCTAACAGCTATTCGATAAAATATAACGATGGACTTGAACTGCTCACCATACGGCATTATGATGATAAAACTATTCAACAATTAATTGCAAATAAAGAGGTTTTAGTGGAGCAAAAAAGCAGACACACTGCAAGGTTTGTTATGAAAATCGATTAGATTATTTACATTTGCATGATGATTAACCAGAAACAGAAGTAAACCATGAAGAATTTATTATACCTATTAGCAATTCCAGTACTATTTTTTATCAGCTCATGTGGAGACGAAACAGAACCGGTAGAATCAGAAAAGATAGTCGAACCAATAGCAAAAGATTCTGTTGCTTCTGAAAGTGAAACTCAATTTGACCCAAAAAAGTACAGAGAATTTGATATGGCACCATTTGAATTAAATGCCGTTATAATGATTCCTAAAACTTATCACAAAGAAGATGACGAAGACGGCACTCCTGTTGATAGATTTGATCAACCTGAAATAGTGCACAATGAAGGTGAAGCAAAATGGGAAATTAGAATGCCTGGTCATAAAGACAGATACTGGCACATGGAAATAGATGATTGGGGAGAAAAAACCCAAACAATCGAAATGATTAAGCAAGAACACGAAAACCAAAAAAACATTTTTGATTTCATTTATTTTGAGGAGGGCGATGGATATATTCGTTATTCAAAAGTCCTGAAAAGCGACAACACAACGATAAGTGAAGCTGATGCCAAGAGTATGCCAAATCACCACTTCTATTGTGTTAAAAATATTGGCGGAAGCTCTCTGGCTTTTCAGAGCTATAGCATGGATGACTTTAGGGAACTGAGCGTAAAGCAAATGTTAGCTGCAGCAAGAGAAACTAAATAATTACATTTTGCAAGAAAAGGGACTTTTTACGCGGTGCGAATCGTAACTAGTTTTCCGTCCTGTATACGAGGGTATGCAAAGCCAATAAAGTAACGGGCAAGTATTTATAATGTTTCCTGACATAGAAGTTCTGGATAGTTAAAACCGTTTATGTCCAAAATTTCAATGCAGTATTATTCCTTCAATTGCATAGAGAATTCTATTTTATGCTTCTTTTGTTTGAAAGAACTCATCACTTACATTCCGTCTGAAAATTAGACAATTTGTATTGTCTGGCATTTTTGTGGTTGTAGTGCCACCACTCATAACTTATGCTACTGAACCCATTTGCTTCCATAATAGTTTTAAGAAATTTACGGTTATCCAGAACAGTATTAGATAGTTCTGTATAAGAATGGTGGGCCTCTTTACCAAAATGATCAAAGGTTGTTCCCATGTCTAACTCATTCCCTTTCATATCTACTAACGTGATATCCACGGCACCACCTCGGTTATGAATTGATCCTGATGCATGAGGGTTGGCAACATAGCGAGCATCAGGATAAATCTTCCACATGATTTTTTGAACATCCAAAGGTCTATAGCAATCAAAAAATTTAATGCGATAACCGCGCTCAATAAATATTTTATTGGTTTTTATCAGGGCATCCGCCACTTCTTTTCTTAACCAACATTCCTCACAATTATATACCTTTTTCTTTAAAAAATTATCTTCGGTTGCATACTTCATGTCGTAGACAAATCCTTCCGCATAATTTTGCATCGTAATAAAACCACTTTCCGGCACGACAAAAAGGACTGTATCTTCAACGTCTACCGTATCTTTGGAGATTGTTTCTCTTTTAACTACATCCACCCCATCACTGGGAATTTCTGTATTAGTTTGATCCAAAGTGCAACTTGAAATAAAAATATTTAAAACACTTAGGTAGTATGCCGTTTTCATATTGATTTAGTTTTTATTTCATGTGGCTTACGAATATACCCTTCCTGAAATAATATATTTGGAATTCTCCCCAGACACCATTAAAAAACTAATTTGAAAGTTAGACGAATAATAAAGGCTTCATTTGTCTAATTGTAGACTATTCTAAAAAGGTAACGCAGAATCACCGCTTTGCATTTTTTCCCTTGCAGCCCTCACTTCTTCTTCTGTAAGCTCTTTTAGGTAAACATTAGAAAAATCAAAATATTCCATAGCATTGTAATAGAAGTTACGAACTTCAGAATGGTACAAAGTATAATTTTCTTGATACCATAGAATAATAACTGGCGATTCTTCCATCATGATCCCTTCTGCTTTTGCAAAACACGCATACCTCTCTGCCTTGTCTGAAGTTTGCGTACCTTTTACATACAATGAATCAAACATCTCATTTTTATAACGCATCGTATTCAAGTTTGACGGTTGATCCAATGCGGCAGGAACATTTTCTCCGTAAAAAACAGATAAGAATGATTCTGGTGATGGATAATCCGCAACCCATGCTGATCTAAACATTTCTGACTTTCCATATTTAGAATGCTCTACTTTATCAGCAAAAGATACTTGCTCAACCTCTACATGAATGCCAAGAACATCAAAAAACTGGTATTGTAATTCCGTTGCAACCAGCTTATGTTTGTTGCCGCCTAAATTAATTTCTAATCTTACCGGAGGAAAGCCCTCTCCATTTGGATAACCAGCTTCTTTAAGCAGTTGTCGAGCTAACTCGGGATCGTAGCCGTATCCTTCAATTGCGTTAAAATTATAATCCCCAAATGATTTAATGTTTGGAGTAATCCCTTTAACACCTATCGTCCCTTGACCATTTAATATGTTGTTAATTAGTCTTTCCCTATTCACTGCATAATTCAATGCTTTTCTAACTTTAACATTATCAAACGGTGGAATTTGAGCATTAAACTCATAGAACTGAGTAATCATTTCTGGCTCTCTAATCAATATTGTTTGAGGGGGCTTATTTTTAAAGTTGGCGATATTATCAGCTACTACCTCCGCGATTTTTGAAGTTGGAAGGCCATATAAAAATGAAATATCCTTGGTTCTAAACATTTCCAATTCACTCAATTTAGTAGGAACATACTTGAATACAACACTATCAAGGTAAGGTAATTGATTACCATCTTCATCTTTTAAATAATAGTTCTCATTGAATGCTAGAGACGTCTCACTCGGAGATGTTGGTTCGACATACTGAAATGCACCTGTTCCCACAGTCATTTTGTTACCGTATTTATCGAAAGCTTCGTGCGCAATCACCGCTGAATTAGGCAATGCTAAAAGATAGATAAAAGAAGATTGAGGTTTTAGAATGGTAATTTGCAATGTCTGATCATCAATAGCTTGTATTCCACTAATTTCACTTGCCTTTCCTTCTAAATATTCAGAAGCGCCAACAACTCTATCCTTAAATAAATGCGTATTTTGACTTGTTTCTTTGGAAGTCATTATTTCAAAAGAATATTTAAAATCTGATGCTATTACTTTTCTCCCCTTACCTTCTTCAAAACAAGCATCATCATGAAAATAAACATTGTCTTTTAATGTGAATGTATAAGTCGTTTGACTTTCATCCATTGTCCAATTATCCGCTATAGCATTTGAAATAGTTAAGTTTTTTGCACTAAACTTCACCAATCCATCATGAATTTGTGAAACAATTTTTGAGGAAATGGCGTCCTCAACATCTGCAGGAAACAAGGTAACAAACCGTTCTTCTTGAGCAAGTTTCAAAACACCACCATAAATATATTTTGACCCTTTTTTAGTTGTTCTTGAGACACTTGAATCACCTTCATCATTCGTTTCAGTGTGAGAAGATTCACAAGAGACTAAAAATGCTAGTGCTATAATTGATACAAATATTTTACTCATATTTATGGTTTAAAAGTAACACGTCTATCTATCTTTACAAGAATACGCACTAATATCGATAATACAAACTAGAAATACATCTAAACGACAATTTTTTGCGATTAAAGCACTTTTTTAAACTACTTGTCGTATTTTTATTAGGATATAAAGACCGTAAAAAAAGAACTGATTTCCTTTGAAATTAGCAAAATAGCTTTTATTATTGCGGACTGAATAGGGGAACTGTTCATAGTAATTTGTAACGTATGACAATAAATAAAATATTAACGGTTGGTTTTGTATTGTTGACAATGGTGTTAACTGCTCAAAATAATGCAAGTATCATTCATGAAGGCCATTACCAAGGTAAAAATCTGTATGTTCAAAATCCATTCGCTGATGCAGGTATTGGTTTCTGCGTAATTAAAGTTACGGTTAATGGTGATGTTACTACTGATCAAATTAACTCTAGTGCATTTGAAATAGATTTTACTAATTTAAATCTACAAATTGGCGATCCTGTAACAATAAAAATTGCGCACAAATTAAATTGTTCTCCGAAAGTTCTTAACCCAGAGGTATTGAGACCTAGAAGTACATTTGAAACAGTGAGTATTAACGCGGGTGATGATAAAATTCTTAAATGGAAAACAACCGGAGAACAAGGTAAACTTACCTATCTTATTGAACAATACAGATGGAATAAATGGATTAAAATAGGTGAATTCGATGGTGAAGGTACTCCTTCAGAAAATTCTTATGAATTCAAAGTAAGCCCTCATTCAGGAGAAAACAAATTTAGAGTTAAGCAAATTGACTACACAGGAAGACCTAGGATTTCGCAAAGTACAAAGTACAGCGACCCAAGCATTCCCGAAGCGGCAATAGTTTGCCCCAAGTGTAAAGACCTAGAATTCTCGCATGAAACGTTATTTGAAATCTTTGATACATACGGGAACCTTGTCAAAAAAGGATTTGGTAAAATAATTAAAGTTGATAACTTAAAGAAAGGTCTCTATTACGTTAACTATGATAGTAAAACGGGAGAGGTTTGGAATAAGAAAAAATAATTAACAACACTTTAAAAAAACCCTTTCTAACGGAAGGGTTTTTTTTTGCTTACATTTTAAGTATGAAAAAGATTGAACACATTGGGATTGCTGTAAAAGATTTGACGGCTGCCAATAAACTATATTCCAAACTACTAAATACCTCTCCCTATAAAATAGAAGAAGTTGAATCTGAAAATGTCAATACGTCATTTTTTCAGATTGGAGAATCCAAAATTGAATTACTTGAAGCAACCAGCTCTGATAGCCCAATATCAAAATTCATTGAAAAAAAAGGTGAAGGAATCCATCACATTGCTTTTGAAGTAGATGACATTGAGAAGGAAATTAAGCGACTAACGAAAGAAGGTTTTCAAATGATTCATGAAAAACCTAAAGATGGCGCGGACAACAAATTAATTGCGTTTTTACATCCTAAATCCAGTAATGGAGTACTTATTGAACTTTGTCAGGAAAAAGTGCAGTAATGTCCTCCCCAGGCGTTAAATGATAAGCTTTTATCTTTAATTTTCTTGCACCTTGGACATGTTGAATGGAATCATCTATAAACAATGTTTCGAAAGGGTCTAAACTGCTTTTCTCTAAAACACTTTGGAAACAATCTGAATTTGGTTTTCTCATTCCCATCTCTGAGGAGTAGTATTGGTGTTCGAAAATAGCATCAAATATATTTTTCTCATCAGCAGATTGAATAATTTTCCCAAAAGCTTTTATATGTATTGCATTCGTGTTACTCAATAGAAATAATCTATATTTCTTTTTAAGCTTTTTCAAAAGAATAATCCTTTGCATAGGCATATCCAATAGCATCGCATTCCAAGCTTTATCAATATCACTATACTGTAAAGAAGGAACGATATCTTTTATGTATTCTCTAAACTCGTCAGATGCAAGTTCTCCTGTTTCTAATTTGTCAAATACCTGATCTTGTTTTCCTTGCGAATAAATATCGTCAAAATTAGCTACACCAATCTGCTTAAAAGCATTAGCTGTTTTATTGTAATCAATGTTTAATATTACTCCTCCTAAGTCAAAAATGATATTTTTTATACCAGTTAAATTAAGCATTTTATAAAAATTAATAGGTTATTCGGATGCAAATATGTAAAATTGCAGCCGCAAAACAATGGAATATTTGTTTTCGCCTTTTAAATTCTCCTTGGATTATTTAAAAGGGCCCATAGCTCAGCTGGTTAGAGCACCTGACTCATAATCAGGGGGTCCTAGGTTCGAGCCCTAGTGGGCCCACAAAAAAACCTCAACATAAATATGTTGAGGTTTTTTTATTTCTTCTACCCTAATTGTACTTGATATTGAAGTTTAGAGCCCCTTAAAGATAGAGAGTATAGTTTCATTTCATAAATAATTAAGACCTTCGCATAAAAAAAGCCTAGACGTCGCTAGGCTTTTTAAATTTACTTATCGCTAATTATCCTATACGGAAATTAACAGGTAGCGTAAACCATACACTAACCTTCTTCCCTCGTTGTTCTCCAGCTGTCCATTTTGGCATGCTCTTAACTGCTCTAATAGCTTCTCTGTCTAAAGTTTTATGAACACCACGTACAACTTTAACTTCTCCAATTGATCCATCTTTTTTGACAACAAACTTTACGTAGACTTTACCCTGTATACCCGCCTCTCTGGCCATTTCTGGATACTTCACTTCTTTTCCTAAGTAGTTATACATCTCTGCAGCTCCTCCTGGAAATTCCGGCTGTTGTTCTACGAATTCGAAAATTTCTTCAACCTCAATAACCTCTTCCTCTTCAATAACATCAATTATTTCAACAACCTCCGATTCTTGGTCTTGCATTGTTACTATCGTTTCTTCACGCTCATCATCCTCTTCCAATATTTCAACTTCTTCTGGTGGAGCTGGCGGTGGCGGTGGCGGCGGAGGTGGCGGTGGCGGTGGCGGGGCATCATTCATATCAATCACCTCTTCATCCTCTAGCTCAGATAATCCGGAATCTAAGGAGCTGTTAGGAGGAACAATATTTGTATATTCCATCATAGATAACATTACTCCCATTACAATAACACCACCTATCAAAATCAGTCCGATTCTTATTACAGAGCTATCAATATTTGCGTAACTTGTTTTCTTTGCATCCATTTTTTTGAGTTTTATTGTTTAACTCTCATCAAAAATACGTCCAAATTTAATTGAATATATCTTCGCTAAGGTAAGAAGAATTATTCTAAACTTCACATCTAATACAAACCATTAACTAAATAGTTCACTCCTTTCCATAAATAATTAAATATAATATATTTCCATTATGCCTTTCTAGTACTTTTCTTTGACTGCACTAATAGAATTACGACACCTACAGAAGCTCCTGTGGCATTGGCTAAAACATCAAAAAAATCACCCGATCTACCTGGAACAAAAATGGATTGTAGGAATTCAATCCCAACACCCAGAAAAAGACAATAAAGAAAAGCAATGACAATAATCCTGTTGTTTGAATAGGAAGAATCGAAATAGTTAACCAGACCTTTACCAACGAATATAAGAAGGACAAAATACAAAGTAAAGTGCAAGAGTTTATCTGCTCCTTTAAAACTTAAAAAAGAGGTGCTCGGCAAATTGTCTCCTGGCATTAAGCATAGCAGAAGGATTAAAAGCGTCCAGACGATACCATACTTATTCTTAGATAAAAACATTAAAAGTTTACCCAATCAACTCTTGATATTGATCAGCGTTCAACAAACCTTCAACCTGTGTTGCGTCACTCATGTCTATTTTAACCAACCAACCAGCTCCATAAGGATCATTATTTACTGTTTCAGGATCTTGTTCTAAAGCATCATTAAATGCAGTAATCTCACCAGACACAGGCATAAATAAATCCGAAACTGTTTTAACAGCTTCAATCGATCCAAAAACTTCTTCCTGATCCAGTTCCTCACCTTCCGTTTCTACTTCAACATATACTATGTCCCCCAACTCTCCCTGAGCAAAAGCGGTAATTCCTACTGTTGCAACGTTACCTTCAACCTTCAACCATTCGTGGTCTTTTGTATATTTTAAATCTGATGGAATATTCATGTCTATTATTTGTTATTTATTTATTACGAACTTATGAAATACTTTTGAGTATCACACTTTATTCTTTCCTTTTTTACATTTAAAGAGCTGTTCTTACCCCTCTACTGAAGCATGAATCGAAGAGCTACACCAGCATTAGTATTTGCTGTTGGGAATGATGTCGAAATAAATGGAGTATTCATCACTCTATCATAATACAATCTAACAGTCAGGCTTTTGCCTAATTTGTAATTGCCAGAAAATTTAATTGATGTCATTTTCTGACCAGCAGTTGCCTGATTTTGGTTTTCTATAATTTTCCTAGTAATGGTTTTATTATCTCTGATAGAGATATCTAATCGTAAAACCAAATCACTGGCCTTTACCTTTTTTCCGTTAAACTTAATCGGCAACTGAAGTTTTTTCCAGGTGTAACCCGAGCCTATGACCAATTCTGCCCCCTTAATTTCAGTTATCTGATTATTTGCCAAGCTCAATGATATATTTCTATCTTTCTTAATTTCCAACTTCGCCATTACACTGTTTTTAAACGTTATATCAACTCCCAATAAAGGTGCAAATTGCTCCATGATAGACATTGTCAAAATCTGCTTTTGCCCAATAAAATTGCCCGCAATATCTACTGCTGTAGCATTTCCATCAGAATCAAACTTACCGTCTAAATTTGTGGTGTATCCCGATAAATTAAAGCTCGACCTATATGAATGGCTGAATGATAATGTTTTAACATACTTCTTCACCCATTTAATTTTCGAAAGACCGTCATATGTTATTCTCCAATTTGGTAATGGAATTTGTTTAAACGGATTGATGGTCCTTTTGTTTACATTTTTACCAGCATATGCCGCTAAGAAAGATCCAATTATTACTTCTTGTTGAGCTGAACCATATCCTCCAGTATATCCATTTTCGTTTAACTCATTTAAAGAATTAGGGTTATTTTCACCTAAAACAGCCGATACTTCTTGTCTGAAATTTCTTAAGTTGTCAAACGTGGCGTTCTGCAATGCGTCACCAGTATCAGCTTGTAGATCTCTATTGAATGCTGTTCTCCATGTTATTATTGAGGTACTAAAAGATCCTGTAAACTGTTCATTTCTTAAGTCAAATTCATTCGTAAAATCATCCCAACCTAAATTAGAATTCGTGTTTTCAGCTAAATTTCTATCTGCGCTTAAATCAATTCTTAATCCTAAAATTGGCTTTAGAGTTGCTTTAATATTTAACTTTTCAGTATGATTTGCAGCAAACTGGGTATTAATGATATCAAAATTTGCAGTATCTACAAGCCAATTATTTAGATAAGCGTCTCTAGCAAAATTGTTGGAAGTAGTGTCTCCAAAAATATCTCTCATTTGATTCCCTCCTGCAATGAAATCAAAGGAAGGTCCAAAGAAATTATTATCCATACCCATTACATTAGTTGAACTATTATACCCTGGAAGCAAAATTCCATCATTTGTACTATAATTGACACTTACGTTCTTCAAAGACATTACAAGCAGAGCTGTATGATCAAAGACATTCAATTTATCTTTTTCCTTCTTTTTCTTCTTTATAAACTTTTTTAGCTCTTCAATTTTTTCCACATCTTTAACAGCCCTTCCTTTTTGTCGTTTCAATTCACTTTCTAACTCTAACAAAGACATGTCTTTTGGTTTTTTTGTCTTTCGTATTTTATCCTTTTCTTCTTCTTTCCCTTTCGTGGGTCTATTTGTCTTGCTAGACCTATTAAACCGATTGTTCTTTCCTTTACTTATTTTACTAAACTTCTTATTTACCTTTTTGAAATAAGGCACTTTGTTATAGAGCGTAGTCATATTTAACTTACCATTCCAAGTTACAACTCTTGAATTTTGAATAATATTACCCACATTTCTTGTTTGGGTATTACCATTTTCATCAACTACTTCAAAGTTGTCTAGTGCCAAGGGAGATCGCGTCCAATCGTAATTTGCGCTGTAGCGCGTCGTTAAAGTTATCCAATCCGTTAGTGGGAATTTATTAAAAGGCCATTTAAAGGTTACGTTAGCTATGTGACCATAGTTCATGGTTTCTCCAAAACTCTTTATACTATTTAACATTTGTGTTTTAGAGGAATCAGCATCATAACCAAATGCACCTTCATCAACCTTTCCATACGGTTCGTTAATAAAAGCTCTATTTTTGGCAGTAAAATCAAATTTCAAACTTTTTGTTAGATCATATTTCAAATTATAATCTCGATCCCAATTAAACATTTTATTGTACTGAGGAATAGTTAACCCTCCGAAGTTATTGCGCACTTCATACTCGTTATATGTTCTATTCATGCTTGTTCTAAAGCCGAGTTGTTTTGGAGCCAAATAAAGATTAAAGTCTCTTATTGGTCTTAACCACTTTGACTTTCGGAATGCCTTTATTTTTTTGAATGGCTCCCATGGCTTAGGATTATTGTTAAACCCATAATTTACTGACCCTAAGTGATTTAAAGTTCGGTCATATTGGGTGTTTATGTCTCTATGCGAAAGTTGGCTAAAAGAATAAGTTAGCGATATATTCGACACATCGTAAAAGTGTGCTTTTTTTACCTTTCCATTTTTTCCTTGCCCTCTTTCTTTTCTTACATTAGTAAAATTGATAGATTTCCTTTCTGTAATATCTCTTCCAGCGTCCAATCTTTCTTTCCACTCTTCCTTTGATTCTAATTCATTTTGAGCCAACAATAAATCTCCCAAAAGAGGGTCATATTGAGGCTTAATAATACTATTCGAATATCCTAAATACATAGGAATCTTAATTCCAGATTTATCTCCAAAAAACTTACCCAATTGCACAGTAGTAGAAGCATCCACTCCATATACATACTCTTGCGCTCTTTCACTTACTCTCTTTTCGATAGATCCAAAACCGGGTGTAGCGTAATTACCAGACAAAGACATGTCTGCAAAATCTGCCATATTCGCGCTCAATCTACCAATTGTTGCCCAACCACCGCGTTCGTTAAAGTCTGTGAGCCTAAGTTCATTTACCCATATTTCAGCACATTTTTCTTCACCGTCGTCAGGTTGCCATTGATTGTATTTATCGTCTTTCTTCGGATTACGCAAACCAATCATTATTGTTTTTAAATTTTGCAAATTCGGATTTCCTATTACCGAAATATTTCTTGTGTTATCAACATTGTCTGTTTCTGTATATTTTTCCAATAAAGAAAACCCCGGTATATTATTTCTTCTTGTTTTCACTTGTTTCAAACTATCTAGTTCAATAACAATATTATTCGCATCGGGCCAAACATCGGATGCGGCATTTTGGTACCATTCACTAATTTTTACAGGCATTTCATATTCATAGTAATTACTAACAAAGTCCGTCCCTAATCGAACGAAAACAGTCACCTCATCGTCTCCAACAAATGCATCGTTATTAGATTCCCCATGAACATACATTTCAATTTTCTTATAATTCCGAACATCAAAGCTTACATTTCGGTACGCAGCTCTAGCATCACCATCCTGAAGCCCGCATACATCCAACACTAATGATTGTTCATTTTGCTGCGCGAGATTAGCTGTTTGATAGTTAGTTTCTCGAATTATATCTTCTGGAAGCACATAATTAATTGGGTCTCTGTTTCCGTTGTCTTCAATATTTACTGCTCCAATATTAAAAGTAGTATTGGACTCTTCCCCTTGTAAATATTCTCCTTCACTTAGCAATGAGTTCAAATAAGTCCTCCACTCTCCACGAATTAATTCTAGACGAGCAAATCTCAAGACAACCTCCTGATTCCAGCCTTTCATAAACATTCTGATAAAACGTATTGATCTAAAATCCTGTATCCCATTTACCTTAGAGGTAAACTCTCTTATCGGAATTCTAAATTGGTACCAATAAACTTGCTTTTGACTTTTTTCATCTTTTGCTAAAATCCTGTCGGTGATATAGTTAGTGCCAATATTCATGCTTTGCGGCTTCATATTTACCTTATATTGGAAATAACTTTCCGTTTCATTTAAGTTATTGTCTTGATTAATATCCTCAACATTTGGTAAAGTAGATGCAGATGTTGGATAACCATCACCATTTAATGCCGCAGACATTTCAGATGTTGGCGAATTCCCATCAGCTCCATTATATTCCTTGTAACGCTCTAATATGTCTAACTGATTTGCATCATAACCATCATCTCTAAAATAACTATAATCATCAGATGACGGATCTGCGCTTAACTCTGCATAGGCTGATGGATTGAGAAGAGTTGAAGAGGAGGAAAGAAATGAACTAAAAAAATCTCTTTCATCTTCATTCTTTAACCCATCAAACCCAACATCTTGATTTGTTCTTGTTTCTACATCATTATCAAATGCATTTACAATGACCTGTGAAGTTGGAATCCAGCCCCAAGCAGTTTCCGTAAGAATTTCTGGATCATAAACACCATCAGTAGGAAGACCGTTTTCATAAGACTTTCTGCCATCTCTTAATATATCTTCAGAAATATTTCCAAGATTAAAATACAGTTCCCCGCCTGTTGAATTTTGTGAATCTTCATTTGTTGCTGGCTCTCCAAAACTATTGCTAGCTGCTGTGCTAAACGGATCCATTACCCAAAACTGTATATATTCAATGTTGGCAGCCTCAAAATCATTAGTTGTAAGCGTCCTCATAACTCCCGCCCATCTGCTGTCTGGATCTTTTAATTCTCCGTTCGCTTCTACACCCGCAGACAATGCACTTCCGCTAGGTGTATCATAATTATACGGCCCTCTATCTTGCGGATAATAAGCTAAATCTAAAACAGGAATATTATTTAACTGACCGGTACTTAACTGTTTATTTGGAAAAACCTCACTCACTAAAACTTGTCGCATTAGATTGTTTTTCTGCATTGGATCACCTTTAATATGATCAGGTGTCAAATTATTATCGTTATGGAACAATGGATCAATTACATACCAAGACATTTTTGCTCTATTTTTTCCATAAATTAAATCATCATAAGAACTCGCTTCAGGAAATAATGTTGGCTGACCTTGTGGGACAGATGCCATCACCCAGGTATTAAAAGAACGAATATCTATTGCAGACTGACTACCTTCAAAATCATCAATATATGAAGTTCCTTCTTTTCCAATAGCCCTATTATGGCCTGGAATAATTGCAGCAATTTCTCCTGTAAAATTTACAATAGACTTTTCTTTCGTATTGATGAAAGGAATATTATCGACCAATTTTGTTAAATACGGAACTTCTTTTCTGAAACCTCCATCTAACCCAAGCATTGTATTAGAAATGGGCTCATCTCCAATATTAACTTTTTGCGTCAATGGTTTTTCAGTTAAGCGCATCATTGTTGCTCCTATATTTGCATCTTTACTTATACGATAATCTAAATGAGTTCCAATTAAAGATTTGGTTTGAATACTGAAAAGAGAGTTACTTTCCAACGAAATTTTAATGGGTGTTCCTGAACTTAAGATACCATCATTCAATATTTTAACACGCCCTAGGTTATAGTCAACGGTATAATCTACCCCTTCAGACAATTGTGCTCCACCAGCAACTACATTAACAGATCCTTGTGGTATATTGAGTGCATTTAAGGAAATTTCGGAACTTACAGACGACTGGTAAGTTCCTTTTATTTTAAATCTATTTAACTCAGGAATCTGTTGAGCAGCTGTTTTTGTACTATCATATAATTGGCTAAAAACGATTGTTTTTCTGACCGACTGAGATACTCCCTTATCAATAAGCGCTTGATCCAATGTCTTTCCGAAAGGCTCTTTCGTTGTAAAATAGAGCCTTCCGTTTCGAGGGTTAATTGTTCCACCATTTATTATTTTTCCATTGGCCACAGTTATTGGAATGAAATCAAATACTCCATCTGCATATTTTGCTTGTTGCTGATTTAGCCTATCCATTTCTAAAAGTTGCAGCAGTAATTTATCATCTACACCTGGTTTTGGAATATAATTTACATCAATACTAGTACTAGGATTGTTGTACCAAACATCTAATCTAAAATTCATAGGATCAATTTGATATGCTCCAAGTGAATAAACATTTTTCATCATCAAATCCCACAATTTCTTGGTTGGGTTCCTGACAGTTGATTTCAATAATTTTAAAAATAACGCATCTTGTCCTGTTACTCCATCTGTAGAAAACTCTCCAACTTGATAAGTCTCTCCCTTATAAGTGTATTGATAGGACACAGCTAATACTTCATCATTATTCAAAGATTGATTTAACGAAACATACCCTAAAAGAGCATTGTAAGAATATTCGTTTGATGATAACAACCTGGCATTCTCTAACTTTTCGTAATCGACACTTTGTTGCAAGGTTCCCACTTGAGTGGAAGCTAATAAATTGGAGGCATTAACATAGTTTCGAATTCCTGGATTTGAAGTTAAATATGTATACATCGCATTATTATCATTATCAGGGTTTGAAATCCCATTTATACTCCAACCCGCATTTTCCATGTTATTGGCATCGTTTTCGCCTAAATCAGCAAATGCAATTATATTTCTAGTTTCTGAAAAATCGTTTGTGCGATTCGTTATCCATACCTCCATTCTTTGAATTTGAACACCGAGAGTCACATTTGGCAAATTTGCCATTGCATTGTCATAATTATCCCTAAAAAAATAATTCAAAAAGTAGTGTCGATTTTCTTCATAATTATCTGCGAAAATTTCAAAATCACTTACCTGCGCTCCCCCCGCAACTTCAATTTCTTTTTTCTGACCCCTTTGCTGAGACAAAACAGTAGTTGCGGTAAGCCTACCAAACTTGAGTTCCGATTTGATTCCAAATAAACTTTGACTTCCAGAAATTAAAGAGCTATTTAATGGCATACTTACGTTACCCGCCTCTAACTTTTGTATAATTTCATCCTCCTCCCCAGAGTAGTTAAGTTTCAATTCATTTTCAAAATCAAAAGTTGCTTCTGTATTGTAATTGAAGCCTATTTTCATTAAATCTCCTATTTTAGCCGTCAAGTTCATCTGAATTTTTTGATCAAAATCAAACGTCGTGATCTTTCTTTGCTTTTCTGGTAATACAGGATTATCTGTACGCGAAGAATTTATCCCAAAACTCAACTCCGCAGATCCTTGCGGCCTAATTTCAACAAAGTCACTTCCGAAAATACTTTTCTTTTTTCTGTCTCCAAATTCACTAAAGGCGCCATCTTCGCCCTTTGACTCTCTTCCCACATCCGATTGCTCATTAAATTTATCTTGCCAATATTGATCCATCGATTGCTCATTTTGGTACTGCAAATACTCCTCAAGAGTCATGGAGGTAGGGTTTCTGTAGTTCAAAGAATCTCCCAAAGTTGAATAAAATATATACATTCCAGAAACTGGATCATATTCCACGTGTTGCTCAATATTAAGAGGCGTGCTAAAGTCAATCAACCCAGATTGTTGTTCACTTGAACTAATACCATCTTGAATTGGATAAATTAAATTTACTTCGGGGGAATCTAAAAACGCAACATAATCTCTTATTGGATTTACCGCTAGGGCGTTCTGAGTAAACAGAGCGAATGCCAGTGCAGCAATAAGAAAATATTTTATTTGTTTTTTCAGGATGTATTTCTAAATAATTTAGCCAATCTATAAGCTCTTTAGCGTAACTTTAATCAACTCTTCAACAGATATTTCTGACCCAGACTTGTCTATTGTTTTATCAATAACAGCCTCTGCCTTTCTTTTGTCTATTCCTAAAACAATCAGAGCAGATAACGCTTCGTTTCTTAGAGTATTGCCTAGAGTAGAAGAAAAATCCGAGACTTCCCCAGAAGGAGCTACCTTGTCCTTTAAATCAATAATCACCCTTTGCGCTGTTTTAGCTCCTATACCTTTTACTTTTTTAAGCAAATTGACGTCGCCTGAAACAATTGCATGAGCAGCCTCATCGGGGGATAATGAAGATAAGATCATTCTGGCTGTACTTGGCCCCACTCCAGAAACACTAATTAATTGACGGTATATCGATCTTTCACTTTGTGTGCTAAACCCAAATAGGGTATGCGCATCTTCCTTAATTGAAAGGTGCGTAAACAACCTTAATTTTCCTTTTTCTGGAATATCAGAAAAAGTTGTTAGAGATATGTGTAAAAAATAACCGATCCCATTTACATCCAATATAACATAAGCGGGATTCTTCTCTTCTAGTATTCCTTCAATGTGTGTAATCATTATTTTCTTGTTTGAACATCTACAACTGCAACAGTAATCATATTCAATATTTCACGGACAGAAGAGCCAATTTGCAAGACATGAACAGGCTTTTTCATACCCAGCAATATAGGGCCAATAACCTCTGCCTCCGTTAATTCCTGAACTAATTTATAGGCTATGTTTCCAGCTGCTAAATTGGGGAAAATTAAGGTGTTTGTTTTTTTATTTGCCAAAGAAGAAAAAGGGAAAAATTCTTTCATCAAATCATTGTTTAATGCAAAGTTCGCTTGAACTTCTCCATCTACAGATAAATTAGGGTGCTCTTCATGCAGCGTCTTTACAGCTTCTCGCATTTTAATCGCATCATCACCCTCACTAGAACCAAAATTTGAATAGCCCAGCATTGCTATTCGAGGCTGTATTTTGAATCTTTTAACAATCTTTGCAACTAACAATGTGATATCGATTAATTCTTCTGCTGTTGGATTTAAATTAACGGTTGTATCTGCAAAGAAAAGTGGGCCTTCTTTTGTAATCAAAACATACATTCCGGCAATCTTATTGACACCTTCATCAATACCTATTACTTGTAAAGAAGGCCGAATTGTATCACGATAGTTTCGAGTCAATCCAGAAATCATTGCATCTGCCTCTCCCATTTCTACCATACCAGCACCAAAATAATTTCTTTCCCGCATCATCTTTTTACACTCGTAAAGAGTAAGTCCCCGGCGATTTCTTTTTTCAAATAGATCTGCAGCAAATTTATCTCGACGCTCCGTCTCACTTTCATCCCTAGGGTCAATAATCGTGCATTCTCCGAACTCTAAACCGTTTTCATCAATTAATGCTTCGATTCTTTTTCTCTTTCCTAACAATATAGGAAAGGCAATTCCTTCTTCACAAGCTATTTGAGCCGCTTTTAGTATTTTATAATGATCGGCTTCAGCAAAAACCACTCTTTTCGGGTTTTTTTGTGCCTTTTCTGTAATGTCTTTAATTAACTTATTATCATTCCCTAATCGTTTGATCAATTCTTGTTCGTAGGCACTCCAATCTTTTATTGGCTCTAGAGCAACTCCAGAATCAATGGCAGCTTTCGCTACAGCAGGAGCTACCCAATAAATTAATCGAGGATCCAACGGTTTCGGAATAATTTGATCTGCTCCAAAAGAAATATTCCTTTCTTCATAAGCTTCATTCACTTCTTCTGGCACAGTTTCTTTTGCCAACTTTGCAATTGCCTTAACAGCAGCAAGTTTCATTTCTTCGTTTATACAGGTGGCACGCACATCCATTGCTCCTCTGAAAATATATGGAAACCCCAAAACATTATTAACCTGATTGGGATGATCAGATCTACCTGTTGCCATGATTATATCATCCCTCACACTCATAGCATCTTTATAGGATATTTCTGGATTTGGATTAGCCAGTGCAAATACAATTGGATTCTTTGCCATAGATCTTACCATATCCTTAGAAACAATATCTCCTTTTGATAGACCTACAAAAACATCTGCATTTTCCATTGCTTCCGCTAAAGTTTTGACTTTAGTTTTTACAGCAAAAAACTGCTTTTGCTCATCTAAATTCTTTCTATCGGTTGTAATAGGTCCTTTGGAGTCAAACATGATCAAATTCTCTTTTTTCAAACCTAAAGAGACATACAATTTACAGCAAGAAATAGCTGCAGCTCCTGCTCCGTTGACAATAAGCTTGACTTCCTTTATGTCCTTGTTGGCAATTTCCAAAGCATTAATTAATGCAGCAGCTGAAATTATTGCGGTGCCATGCTGGTCATCATGCATAACAGGTATATCTAGCTCTTCCTTTAATCTTCTCTCAATCTCAAACGCTTCTGGCGCTTTAATATCTTCCAAGTTAATACCTCCAAAGGTTGGCGCAATGGCTTTAACAGTATTCACAAATGCGTCAACATCAGTGGCGTCAACTTCGATATCAAACACATCTAGATCAGCAAATATTTTAAACAGCAGACCTTTCCCCTCCATAACTGGCTTTGAAGCATCTGGTCCAATATCTCCTAAGCCTAAAACAGCTGTTCCGTTTGAAATAACGGCTACCAAATTACCCTTTGCGGTATATTTGTATGCATTGGTTTTGTTATTTGCAATCTCCAAGCAAGGTTCTGCTACACCGGGAGAATATGCCAACGCCAAATCCCTTTGGGTACTGTATGGTTTAGTAGGAACTACTTCAATTTTTCCTTTTCGACCATTACTATGGTAATCTAGGGCTTCTTTTCTTTTTATCTTCATCCTACCGCTGATTTTTAGAGCCGATAAAGATAGCAATATCCCTGAAATTACCACTGAAAATAGGGAGATTATCCAATTATTGATCTTATATTATTTCTTCTAATAAATTTCATTAACTTTCGTTTAAGGTTTTATCTATGAAAAAGTTAGTTGTATTTACTGGAGCTGGAATAAGTCAAGAAAGCGGAATCAAAACCTTCAGAGATTCTGGAGGGCTTTGGGAAGATTACAAAATCTCTGATGTTTGTTCGCCTGAAGCATGGAAAAAAGACCCTGAATTGGTTTTAGAATTTTACAACAAAAGACGAAAACAAGCTCTTGAAGCAAAGCCAAACAAAGCACATGAAATCATTGCAGAACTTGAAAAAAAATTTGAAGTACAAATAATAACGCAGAATATTGATGACCTCCATGAAAGAGCAGGCTCTACAAACGTGCTTCATCTCCATGGAGAAATCACCAAAGCGCGAAGTATAGGAACAGATAAAATATATACAATTGGGAATAAACCTATTTTCTTAAATGACCTTTGTAATAGTGGTTTTCAATTGCGGCCACATATTGTTTGGTTTGGAGAAGATGTTCCCAAAATGTTAATTGCTGAGGATATAGTAAAAACAGCGGATATTTTTTTAATAATCGGATCTTCTCTAAATGTATACCCCGCAGCTGGACTAGTATACCAAGCGCCTGAAGATTGCCCAAAATATCTAGTTGACCCATCGGTAGATATTGAAACTCAATCAATAAATCACTTAACTGTAATAAATGAAAAAGCCACAACAGGATTAACTATTGTGGCTTCGATTCTTAGGAAAGAGTATTTGTAGCTATTCCTTAATAAGCTTAGAAGTTTTAATCAATGATTCATTTTTCATAATGGAGACGAAATACATACCATTTTTGAATTCTGAAACATTTAAATTATTAATAGGCCCAACTTGAGAAATTGAGCTCACTTTTTTTCCGAGCATATCAAAAACATGTATTGAAATTCCATTAAAATTTTCAATATTAGATAAGGATAATACAATCTTATCATTTGCTGGGTTTGGTGAAATTAAAACCTCTGCATTAACTTCCTGCTCTTTCACGCTCACTGCACAAACAGTACCTGCATTTGTATGATCAAAACGAACAATAACGGATGCAACAACTGCATTAAAATTACCCTTATCTAACCACTCATACTTAAACATTGAGCAACAATCTAAATTTTCCGGTTTGTAATGTGCAGCAAATGAAATCACTGTATCGTTCGGAGCAATAGTTTCCGAAAATGCACTTGTTTGTACAGGAGAATCACCGGCATTGTTAAATGGAGGGCAAACAACCCAACAAGTCGCATTCGATGTATTAGCACAAACATCTATCTCTGAAGTTCTTACAGCTAGTTCGACAGTATTTGTTCCTTCATTGATTACATGTAAATCTAGCTCTATCTCAAAAACAGAAGCAACATCCACAACGGTTATTGTAGTACCATCAATATTGGCACCTGGATTTGCAGCATCTTCTATTTTTAGTTGAACTTGAGCAAAAGAAGATAAAGTAAAAACTGTGAGAACACTTAAAAAGGCTTTTTTCATAATTTGTTGGTTTTTAAACTATCCTTGCAAATATAAGCATTATTAATTTTAACTATGTCAAAGGGCTAAAATAACTAAATAATTAGGATTCCAATAATACAATCGTGTTTACCCACGTTAAGCGATTTAAATGTACTATATTTGTTCTCGATTTACTGTCAACTAAACAAAAAACTATGAAAAAAATTTTATTCTCAGCATTATTACTAGCAGGATTTACCTTTCCCGGTAACAATGCAAATGCTCAAATTTCGGATGGCACCATATCTCAAGATTGGACAGCTACAGATCTCAATGGAAACACACACAACCTTTACACTCTTTTGGATAATGGATATACTGTTGTAATTGACTTAAACGCAACATGGTGCGGACCTTGTTGGAGTTACCATACATCAGGAGCCCTTGAAGATTTATGGGAAAATCACGGGCCAGCTGGCCAACCGGGCGTAAGCGCTACGACAACAGACGATGTTTACGTATTTATGATTGAATCTCAAGGATCAAACACAATTGATCAATTAAACGGAATTCAAGGCTCGACTGGAAACTCCTATGCTGACAACACTGCTGGAGACTGGGTGACAGGGACAAATTTTCCGATAATTGATGATGCTTCAATAGCAGGGTTATATGACTTAACTTTTTTTCCTACCATTTTCACTGTCTGCCCTAACAGACAGGCTACCCTTACTGGACAAAGTTCAGCAGCTCAACACTACAGTTTTGTAGGAACCTGCTCTTCTGCAAATGGAACTAACAACGGTGGTCTATTGAGCTATAATGGTGAAACTTCATCTTGCAACGCTATAGACGTTGTAGTAACTCTACAAAATTTAGGTACAGCACCATTAACCGCTGCTACCATTGAGGTATTTGACGGAGCAACATCTGTAGCTTCTACGAATTGGACAGGTAATTTATCTACTTATGGAGTTGATCAAGTTACAGTTGGACAAGTTACTCCATCTGCAGCTACCAACTATTCTATTGAAATTACAACAACCGACGACAACATGGCAGATAATGCTATTAGTCAAACACTATCTCCAGCATCTGAAGCAGCAGGATTGGATATTGCTATTGAAATAGAAACGGACGCTTATGGATCTGAAACCACTTGGGAATTAAGAGGTAGCACAGGAACTTTGCTAGCTTCTGGAGGCCCATACAATGATTTAAGCGCCGCAGGTACAACTGTTCAACCTACTGTTTATGTTGCATTAACAACTCCTTTTGATTGTACTACATTCACAATTGAAGATTCTTACGGTGACGGAATGGATGCTGGTTACGGTGCAGGAAACTATGCTGTGAAAGATCACAATGGAGCTACTCTAGTTTCTGGAGCCGACTTTTCAGATAGCGAATCTGGTAAGTTCACAGCTGGAAATAATGTTTCTATTAATGAAAATACGATTAATGGCTTGGGTGTTTACCCAAACCCATTTACTACAATTGCTACTGTTAATTTCAACAACAATACTGGAATTGATGCGATTATAGAAGTAGTTAATATGGTTGGTCAAGTTGTATACACTGAAAATGTAGGTAATGCTTCAGGACTGCAAAATATAACTATCGATGGTACTTCTTTTGATGCTGGTATTTACATGATAAATGTAAAAGCTGGTGCGGTATTAACATCAGAAAGAGTTGTTCTTACCAAATAAGAATTAATTTTGGTTCACAATAAAAGGCGCTTCTATTTACGAAGCGCCTTTTTACTTTCCAATATTAACACCTACAAAACAATAATTATCAAAAAGTTAAGTTGTTTATGAGCTATTTAACTTACCAACAATGAAGAAAATATATACTTCCCATATTTCTCTTTATAATAAATTGGATTATTACCTTTACCGATAGCAGGAATTTGGTTTGATTTTTGGTTACGGTCAATGAACAATTAAAATATTTACTATGAAAAAATTATTTATACTTTCATTTGCATTAATTGCAACAGGAATAATGACGGCGCAAAACGGCAAATCCATCCCTTCCATGAAGCTTAAAACATTAGAAGGAAAAACGATTGATATATCGCAAATAAAAAATAATGGAAAACCTATTGTAATTAGTTTTTGGGCCACGTGGTGCAAACCATGTAAAGCTGAACTGAATACGATTGCAGAAGATTATGAAGACTGGGTTGATGAAACTGGAGTCGAATTAATAGCAGTATCGATAGATGATGCCAGAAGCTCTGGAAGAGTAGAGCCTTATGTGAATAGTCAAGGCTGGGAATATACAGTTCTTTTAGATCCAAACGGGGATTTGAAAAGAGCCATGAATGTAAACAACGTACCACACACTTTTTTAGTTGATGGAAGCACTGGAAAAGTCGTATGGAATCACAACAATTACTCTCCAGGAGATGAAGAAGAACTTTTGGAACAAATAGAGCGTATCTCAAAATAACCACAGACAACAAAATATACGCATAAAACAAATATCTTGAAAAAGAATCTTATCATCATAGCAGCTATTGTCCTAAGCATGGGACAATTTGTTTATTCACAAGAACACGCGGACATTGACCTAGGTAGTATTAGCGGAAACACTCAAGTAATCGCACAATATTACAATGAAGACACATTAATAAATGCTGCTTTACCCGATCATATAATGGGATTAAACTCATTTACTAATGTTAATTACTCTAGGGGAAAATTCAATGCCGGTATACGATATGAAACTTATCTTAATCCATTAGAAGGGTATCCATCCGGTTTTGCCGGAACTGGAATTGGATACAGATATGCTAATTGGAAAAATGAAAGTCTTAATATTACTATCGGAAACTTCTTTGAGCAATTTGGAAGTGGGACTATTCTCAGAGCCTATGAAGAACCGAACTTAGGATTAAACAATGCACTTGATGGTATAAAAGTAAAATATGAACCTTATAAAGGGATTAATTTAACTGGACTTATTGGCAAACAAAGGGTTGCCTTCAATGACGGGTTACAAAATGGAAATGGAATTGTACGTGGATTCGATGGAGAAATTGATTTGAACACAGTATTCGACAGCACATTTGCTAACTCTAAATTCAGAATATCCCTGGGTGGTAGTTTTGTAAGTAAGTATAATAACGATAATATAACGCCGGATTACATTCTTCCCAAAAATGTTGGTGCATACGGCGGCAGAATAGCAATGCGATATGGGAAAATTAGGTTTTCAGGAGAATATATTTTGAAGGAAAATGATCCGTATCCAAATCCAACCGATGAAAGGTTTAACTACACCTACAATAACGGAGAGGGTATTCTTTTAAATTTGGGATACTCCACTAAAGGTCTAGGCATTGATTTAAGTGCTAAACACAACGACAATATGCTTTGGAGGAGCACCAATGTAAGTGTAGCTCCAACCTCACTGTTGATTGGGTTTTTGCCAACTATGTCAAAACAACACACATATAACCTGGCCTCTACCATGTACCCATATGCTGTAAATGCCTTAGGTGAAGTCGCTTTCCAGGCAGATATTATTTATAAAATACCCAAAAAGACTGCGATTGGTGGCAAATATGGAACTTCTATTAATATAAACTTTGCTACTGCTTATGCTCCAAATAGAACTTATCTAAATGATATGGACAGTTCTCGAAATTCATATACTTCAAGACCTTTTGATGCGAGTGATAGTGCATTTGTAAAAGACTTTAATATCGAGATAAAAAGAAAATTTAACAAGAAATTTAAAGCGGCTTTAACCTACTTTAACTTTGTATTTGATGATCGTGCCATCTTGGTTGCTCAAAACCATGAGCTTATTTATGCAGATATATTCGTAGCAGAAGCTACCTATAAAATAAACAAACACCATAGTGTAAGAATTGAAGCACAGCATTTACGAACTGGTCAAGATAGAGGAAATTGGGCATATGGGCTAATAGAATATTCCATTAGCCCAAGTTGGTTTTTCGCCATAATGGATCAATATAATTATGGAAATTCGATTGAAGCCGAAAAATTACATTATCCACTTGCAACAGCAGGATACCTTAACGGTCCACATAGATTTTCTATTCAATATGGAAAACAACGAGCGGGAGTTTTTTGTGTAGGTGGAGTATGCCGCTCTGTGCCTGCATCAAATGGTGTTACTTTTACCTTAACAACAAGTTTTTAAATTATGAAACAGATAAATTTAATAGTAGGGCTAATTGTAGTTGTCTCATTAAGCTTTTATTCTTGTGATAAAATTGAAAATCCAATCCCTGTAACTGTTGGAGGATTGGACTGGAGCCTGTCCCCTTTTGAAGATTCCGCAAGCTATACTTGGCCTACTTGGACTGCCAATTTAAATACAGTAAAAAATGTTTTAATTGAAGACTTTACAGGTCATACTTGCGTAGGGTGTCCTGCGGCAGCAGTGGAGGCAACTAATATTGAATCTGCAAATCCTGGAAGGGTAATAGTTGCATCCATTCATGCAAGTACTACAAGTACCTATCAAGTGCCGGAGCCGGGTTCTGCAATTTTTACAACTGATTTTAGGACCGATGCGGGTAATGAGTATGCCACAACTTTTGAATGTGATCTGAATCCTTTGGGCACAACGAATAGAAGATTGGGTGCATACCCATCAAATACGCAAAACATTCCAGACCCAGTATTACAACAGTCGGGGACTTGGAGTTCAAGTACAGCTACTTTATTAGGAGAAGGTTTAGATGTAAATATTCAAGTACAATACAATTATTTTGAAAACGAAAACGGGCTTTTTGTGCACACAGAATCTGACTTCATCAATTCAAAAACAGGAAATTATAACATTGTAATTTATTTGGTTCGAGACACTGTAATTGCACCTCAGAAGCTTCCTGGAGGCCAAGAAGAGGAAGAGTATCATCATCATAACGTGCTTTCTGCCAATATCAATGGAACCTGGGGAGAGGAGATTGTTAGTGGGTCAGTTGTGAGTGGAGAGAAGTTCTACAATGATTATGCTTTTGAGGTTCCATCAAATGATGCAACCTATGGTATTGATAATTTATCATTGATTACTTACGTTTTTAATAGAGAAACTTATGAAGTTATTCAGTCTGTGATTACTCATCTACAATAAAAACTCAGACGATAGTTTAACCATTTGTGGTTTTAAAAGGATTTGCGGATTTGTTTAATCAAACGTATTCAAATATTTTACAATCTGAACTACAAAAGAGCTTTACGCTTAATAGGAAATAGGATTAAAAACATTTATGACAATCCCCTCATAATACCCTTAGTAGAACCCCTTATAAAATCTAATATGGCATCTTTTTCTTCTGAAGAAGGTAGTTCGATGTCAGCAACTTTTAAAGCCGTGGAAATGTTACTATTTTGAACATATACTACTCGGTAAATATCTTCGATATTCATAATTTGCTGATCAGCAAAACCTCTTCTTCTTAAACCTACAGAATTGACTCCAACATAAGAAAGTGGCTCTCTAGCTGCCTTAACATAAGGTGGAACATTTTTACGCACCAAAGAACCTCCCGCGATAAATGCATGCTCACCAATATGCACGAATTGCTGAGTTCCAACCATTCCCTCAATAATTACCCAATCATCAATCGTAATGTGACCTGCTAATTGTGTACTGTTTGCTATAATTACGTTGTTACCTATTAGACAATCATGCGCAACATGGACATACGCCATCAACAAACAATTATTTCCTATTACTGTCTTATTTCTATCCGTGGTACCTTTATGAATAGTGACGCATTCTCTAATCGTAGTATTATCCCCAATATGTGTTGTTGTATACTCTCCTTTATATTTAAGATCTTGAGAATCAGCAGATATAACTGCTCCAGGAAAAATTTTGCAATTCTTGCCGATTCTAGCTCCATTCATGATAACAACATTGGGGCCTATCCAAGTACCTTCTCCTATCTCTACATCACCATAAATCGATGCGAATGGCTCTACAACAACACCGTTCCCGATTTTAGCATCAGGATGTATGTAAGCTAACTCATTCATTCCTCTCTATCTTTAACAACTGAAGCAAGCATTTCCGCTTCCATACAAGGCTCACCATTTACATAGGCTACTCCTGCCATGTTTACAAGACCTCTTCTGATTGGAGAAACTAATTTTAATTCAAAAACCACAGTATCTCCTGGCACTACTTTTCTTTTAAACTTTACTTTATCAATCTTCATAAAATAAGTAGAATATAAATGAGGGTCTTCTACTTTGCTCAATGAAAATATTCCTCCAACTTGAGCCATTGCTTCAATTTGCAATACGCCTGGCATAATTGGGTTCCCTGGAAAATGACCCGTAAACTGCGGCTCATTCATTGTAATGTTTTTAACCCCAACAATTGAATCTTCGGTGATTTCCATTATTTTATCGACCATCAAAAAAGGATAACGATGCGGCAACATTTTTTCAATATCATTGATGTCAAAGAGAGGCTTTTTTGCTAAATCAAAATATTTACCCTGCTTAGCCTGCTCTTTCATAATTCCTTTAATAATCTTAGCATAAGAAGTATTTCCCGAATGACCAGGTCTAGCAGCCAAAATATGGCCTTTGATTGGTTTCCCAACTAAAGCTAAATCACCAATTACGTCTAATAATTTATGACGAGCAGGTTCATTAATGAATTTTAAATCAATATTATTAAGGGTATTCCCTTGAATTTTAATATCAAGATGTTGCTTCCCTAACAATTTTGCTAAATGATCAATCTCATCTTGCGGAACATTATCCCTTTCAACTAGAATAATTGCATTATCAATATCACCCCCTTTAATTAAACCTGCTTTTGCAAGCATTTCAAGCTCTCTTAAGAATACAAAAGTTCTACAGGAAGCAATATTTTCTTTAAATTCAGAAATATTATACATCGAAGCATGCTGAGTACCTAGCACCGGCGAATTATAATCTACCATCACTGTCAGTCGAAAATCATCATAAGGTATCCCAAGCATTTCAACACCTTTCTCGAGATCCTCGAAAGGCCTATTTTCTTTAAATTCAAAATACTCTCTGTCAGCCTCCTGTTCCTTAAGTCCTATTGTTTCAATCGCTTCTACAAAAGGCAATGCACTTCCGTCCATAATTGGAATTTCAGCACCATCCAACTTAATCAATGCATTGTCAACCTGCATGCCATAAAGAGCTGCCAATAAGTGTTCTGTAGTATTAACTTTAACGCCATTCTTTTCTAACGTAGTCCCTCTTTCTGTAGAAACAACTAAATCCGCATCAGCCGGAATAATTGGTTCACCTTCAATATCCGTTCTTTGAAATTTATATCCGTGATTTTCAGCTGCTGGTTCTATGACTACTTTTACATTTTCTCCAGTATGCAAGCCGACTCCTTGTAATTCAATCGAAGCGTTTAACGTGTGTTGTTTTTTATTCATAATTTGAACTATGTCTATTTATTAGGGGGTGTAAACTCTTCTAATATAGTTTGCATCTCTATTATTTGACCTCTCAATTTCGGTAAAGCTCTAAACAAAACATAGCTTCGTTTATAATCTCCTATTGAAAAAGCAGGAGATCCTTGAACAATTTCATTTTCTTTTGAAATATCTCTTCCTACACCTGATTGTGCAGCAATTTTAACACCATCTGCCAGTTTTAAGTGACCAACAATACCAACTTGACCACCAATCATCATATTCTTCCCTAATTTAGTCGAGCCAGCAATTCCTGTTTGAGCGGCAATTACTGTATTCTCTCCTATATCTACATTATGCGCTACCTGAATTAAATTATCTAATTTTACGCCTTTTCGAATTAAGGTAGACCCCATTGTTGCTCTATCAATAGTGGTATTTGCACCTACTTCGACATAATCTTCTAGTATTACATTTCCAATTTGTGGCACTTTCTGATAATTATTAGCTGCATTCGGAGCAAATCCGAATCCATCAGAACCAATTATCGCACCTGAATGAATAGTACAAGAGTTCCCTAATTTACAGTTAACATAAACTTTAACGCCTGAAAAAACTGTTGAATCATCTCCAATAGTTACGTTATCTCCGATATATACGTGTGGGTAAATTTTTACATTTTTACCAATAGTAACATTCGTTCCAATGTATGCAAAAGCTCCTACATAACAGTTCTCTCCAAGCGAAGATGAATCTGAAATAAAAGAAGGTTGCTCTATTCCTTGTTTGTTTTGGGTCGCCTGATCATAAACAGCAAGTAACTTTGTTAAACAATCGTATG